>DLQV01000073.1:4254-14728 GCA_002474415.1 Lachnospiraceae bacterium UBA7598 | reverse complement strand
TCAACAGTAAAAATTCCAGTTCTTCATGCCAGTGACAATAAATTCTTTCTTCTCTGGTGCAATCAGTTTCCACAGAATATTCCATAAATGGAAACATTGCGTTTCCATGTGCCACCGCTTCATGCAGCAATTCATCACTTTGCAAATTCATTCTTTTTCTCCCCACATAATATCATAATCGTGTTAGTTTTCATCAAAAATATTAAAGTTTTTTCTTTTTTTCATCTGTATAGTGTCATTATAACAAGTTTAAAAAAGATAACAAGGAGGATTTTTATATGCGTTTCACAAAACAGGGAAACTCTTTATGTATCCAGCACCAGACCGAACAGATCCGTATTGAGCCATGGGGAAAAAATGCACTCCGTGTACGTGCAACAAAATCCATGGCGCTGACAGGAAACAACTGGGCACTGACAGAGTCATTGTCTCCTGCAGATCAGACTTCTGAAATTGTGATCAACGGAAAAGAATCTGCAGATATCACCAATGGTCATCTTCGAATTCATTCCAATGCCGCCGGTGTTTTGTCATTTTATCGTGATGACAGACGGATTCTCCGTGAATATTACCGTAATTATTTTGGCACGGAATGTGGCGAAAGTTCTGCGCTGAAAATTGTTGGCCGCACCTATAAACCAATCATCGGTGGAGATTACTCTCTGACCGTTCGTTTTGAAGGAAATGATGGAGAAAAAATCTTTGGTATGGGACAATACCAGCAACCCTACCTGGATCAAAAAGGATGTGTGTTAGAACTGGCACAACGAAATTCCCAGGTGTCTATTCCTTTTGCAGTATCCAGCCTTGGCTATGGATTTCTGTGGAACAATCCGGCAGTCGGAAAAGCCTCATTTGGAAAAAATATGACCGAATGGCACGCCGAGGCAGCAAAAGAAATCGATTACTGGATCACCGTAGGTGAGACTCCTGCAGAACTGATTGAAAATTATACTGCCGTGACCGGACGTGCACCACATATGCCGGAAGATCTGCTTGGACTGTGGCAGTGCAAACTCCGTTACCGCACACAGGAAGAAGTACTGACCGTTGCAAGAAAATATAAAGAACTTGGAATTCCACTGGATGTCATTGTCATCGACTTTTTCCACTGGACCAGACAGGGAGACTGGCATTTTGATCCGGAATACTGGCCGAATCCAAAGGCTATGTGTGACGAACTACACGCCATGGGAACAAAAGTTGTAGTTTCCGTATGGCCTAGTGTAGATCGCAAAAGCGAAAACTTTGAGGAATTGTATGAACTTGGTTATCTGATCCGCACGGAGCGTGGCAGCGCGCAGACGTATGATTTTCAGGGAGACTGTATTGAACTGGATACCACCAATCCCGCTGCACGCCAATACATCTGGGAAAAATGCAAAGCCAGCTACAGCGACTACGGCATTGATATGTTCTGGCTGGACAATTCAGAACCGGATTATGGAGTGTACGATTACGACAATTACCGCTATTATCTCGGGCCGGCACTGGAAGTCAGCAATCTGTATCCGAAGTTTTACACACAGGCCTTTTTCGACGGTCAGATGGCTATGGGAAAAGAAGGCAACATTTTAAACCTTGTGCGTTGTGGCTGGGCCGGAAGCCAGAAATATGCGTCTCTCATCTGGTCCGGAGATATCCAGAGTACATTTGAATCCCTGCGTGACCAGCTTTCTGCCGGACTGAACATGGGACTTGCCGGAATTCCATGGTGGACGAGCGATATCGGCGGTTTTATGACAGATGACTGTACAACTCCGGAATTTAAGGAACTGCTGCTCCGCTGGTATGAACTGGCTGTTTTCTCTCCAATCCTTCGCATGCATGGTGACCGCGGTCCACACAACATCCCGCCTCTTTCAGACAAAGATTTCGGCGGTGGTTATCTGTTTACCGGTCAGCCAAACGAACTTTGGAGTTACGGACAAGACGCTTTTAAAATTATGAAAGATCAGCTTGATCTGCGCCTGTCTTTAAAGCCATATATTGTATCTCTGATGGAAGAAGCCAGCGCAACCGGCGCTCCTCTCATGCGGACGATGTTCTATGAATTCCCGCAGGATGAAAAATGCTGGGAAATTGATGACCAGTATATGTTCGGCTCCCGCTATCTTGTTGCTCCCGTGCTTGCCGCAGGTGTCACCCGCCGGAAAGTTTATCTGCCGGAAGGCAATTGGAAAAATATCGCCGATGGCAGCATTCTCGCAGGTGGTCAGACGATTACAGCAGATGCCCCGCTAGAACGTATTCCGGTATTTGAAAAATTGTAAATTGCAACAAAAAGAAGGAGCTTTCATACTGCATGTGAAAGCTCCTTTTCCTATCTAACATCTCCCCAGAATTCATTCCACTCACCGCCACCCATAGTGACAAAATATTTCAGCCAGATCTTCCACTGATCCATCTCTTCATCCGTCTCATGATCCTTAATCACCGAAAGCAGCCGATCCATCCGCACAATATAATCCGGATCTTTTACAAAATGCTTTTCATCATAATAGCGTTTTAATTTACGTATTGCTGCAATTGCGGCTTTTTCCGTAAATCGTTCCTGTTCGAGCGCACAGTTATATTCCGGCACAGAATGAATGTAGTTCACACACGCACGATACCACTTTGTCATAGCTGTTCTAACACCTCATCTCCATACCGGGCACGGATCTGCTGTTCCAACGAAACAAACACTCCAATATACTGATGCAGAATTTTTTCAACCAGTTGCTGTGCTGCTTCTTCATTATAAATATGTGTGGCATCATTTCGATCACGCAACATTTCCAGCCATACATCTTCTTCCATAAAATGAAAATAAGCATACGCGGTCTTAATGATTTCCCTGGGAGATCCCGTTGCAGCCTGATTTGCTCCTTCATACCGCAACAACTCCTTTAATACCTTCCAACCTAATTCAAACTGAATATAAAATTTATCTATAATGCCACTTACTATAAATTCGTTGGTAACATCTTCCTGTTCTGCCCGACAAAGCACCTGCAAATGCCTAACATACTGATCAAACTTTTTCATATAAAACAACCCCATCTTTCTCTATCTCGGATACCAATTCAGATGACACGTATTTATCATCCATATTGATAATATCCAGCTTTAAAAGCGACCACAGATCTTCATTTAAACTATCCGACAAACCTCCAAAATCTGCACACCCATAAATTGCCAGATCGATATCGCTTCTGGGCATATTAGTTCCACGCGCACGTGATCCAAATAATACTACTTTTTTTACCTGATATTTTTTTGAAATTTCCACTATCTGCCGATATACATTTTGTATGTTATGGTCTTGATTCTCTTTCATCACAATCATTATCCCTGTTTTCTGTTATTTCAGTGATCTTATTATACGCCAGATTCTATAATGAATGCAACCAGCCATTACTATCCCACAAATAAGAAAAAGGGCACCTCACAAAGTGAGATTCCCTTTTTCATTTCCATCCTAAATCTGCTCTGGTTTTATTTCAAATATATTCTACTGTTTTGAAGTCTTAGGCTTTTTTACATACTTTGCATATAAGAAACAACTAATGACAACTACTACCACACAGAATGCCGCTAAAATTTCAAAAATCTGCATATAACCGGCAGCCCCCTGCGTTTTATCGAGAATAGAACCAAAGAAAGTGCTCAAAAACATATCTGGCAGATATCCGATAATTGATGCAATTCCAATTGCTGTTCCTGCTACTTTAATCGGAATGTTAATTTCGTGCATAGTAGAAAACATAACTCCATATAAGCACATGCTAAACAATCCAGGTATCAGTGTCAAAACGGCAACCAGCATTGCCGGAGCCTGACTTCCCACTAATATTACCAGCACAATGGAAACGGCCAGAATCGCTCCTCCAAACCGAAACCAATTTAGCGTAGACTTAAATACTTTATCTGCAAGAATTCCACCAAGAGGTGCTGCAATGAGCATAACTACATATGTACGAAGTACGGAGCAGACACCTGCGACCGTTGTTGATAAACCGACAATGTCTGTCAGATATGGTGTAAAATAAGAGGAGCAGCTGTACACGCCATAAATACAGAAGAACATAATTGCAGCCAGCCATACTGCCGGATTTTTTAACACTACACCAATATCACTGAAATGAAATTTATCTTCCTCTGCAGTAGAAATATCTTTATCTGTTTTTCCTTCCATAAAAATTGCAAGCAGTATTGCGGCAAGTATGGTAAATACAGCCATGGAAATTACGGCAAAAAAGAATCCCATCTGTTCATTTTTGTCACCGCCGCCGAGATTATATGCCCAGAGATTTACAACTGCAATAATTGCTGCTGTTGTTCCATTTGCCGCATAATATACCCCATACATGCGTCCCTGTTCTTCTTCTGTACCAATAATACGAATTGCTTTTAAAAGTGCCGTCCAAAAGACAAAACCAGATCCTAGTGCAAGCAGAAGCCAGATAACAAGCGAAATTCCAAATGCTACTGATCCTGGCAGACCAAGAAAAATTGTTATGGCAAAAATAATTGTCAATGCCGAAGTTGCCAGCAACGATAATATCAGTGCTTTTTTAGGATTTACTTTATCTGCCAGAATACCTCCGGGAATATAAAGAATTACACATCCTATTGCATACATGGTAAGAAGCATTCCGGATTGTGCATTACTAATATGCAATACATGAATCAACGGGTTATAAAATACATATTTCAAATACGGGAAGATATAAATAGATCCCCCGGCAAGTCCCAGAACAATTAATGTCAGATATTTTTTCAATGTTTGATTCATAATTTTATTCCTTTCTTTTTATTTCTAAATCATTTTCGATCTTTATGATCTCTTCTTTTGTTTTATTTCCATAGTCTTCTTTCATCGCTTTCAGCACAGAAGCCGACATCAGACCCGTAATAAAAATCAGTGGAAATCCCAATACAATTGCGAACCTCTGCACGAGCTGCAATCCTCCGGTAAAAGAAAGTGCAATTGCAAGTGCAAATATTGCGAGTGCCCAGCTGAACCGGTTATAAAGATGTGGATCTTCATCCGGATGCAGCCCCTTTGAGGTTGCTGATCCAAGTACCATCGCTGTAGAATCTATGGTTGTCGCCAGAAATACAAAACAAAGTATAATCAATACGACAATAAACACTTTACTGAGTGGTAACGTCTGCATAATGGCAAGAACAGCTTTTCCATTTCCTTCATTTTTTACAATCGAAACCAAATCGACAATTCCATGTTTTTGCAGATATAAAGAATATCCTCCAAGAATGCCAAGAAATGTACAGCATCCAAGACTTCCCCATATCATTTGTCCAAGAAGAACCTGCTTTAATGTCCTTCCCCGGGAAACTTTTGCCACAAACATGCCCATAATCGGAATAAAAATCAGCCACCATCCCCAGTAGAACATCGTCCAGTCGTTTACAAATTTTCTGTCCCCAAAAGGATCTGTGTTAAACATCATGCGCGGCAGTTCGTCAAGATACAATCCAATGCTGTTCATCTCCATTCTTATAATGTCATTCATTGGAGATACCAAAAAGAAAGCTATCAGAAATGCAAAAATAATAAACATATTCACATTTGTAAGTTTCCGGATTCCATTATCCATTCCCCGGAAAACACTCCATCCAAAAATAAGGAACCATACAAGAAACACAAACAATTGCAGCCAGATAGTCTGTTTGATACCAAAGGTATCCGCAATCAGTTCCGACATGACCGGAACTCCCAGTCCAAGGGAAGTTGTAATAGAAGCTACAATACCAAGGGCTACAATCGAATCAATAATCTTACCTGCCCAGGAATTTGCAAACTTTCCTCCGAATAATGGCACCAGCGTATCGGAAATCTTTACACTTTTACTGTTTCTTTTATAAAGCATATAAGAAATAGCAGCGATTGCCGGTACATAAAATGCCCATGCGCTTATTCCCCAGTGGAACTGCCCATACATATGTGCATATTCATATGCTTTGTTTGACATCGCTTTGATATGAAACGGTGTATTTGTCAGATAACTTACCGGTTCCACAAATCCAAGAATTACCGTACTTGATCCTGCTCCGGAAGTAAAGATCATAGCAGCCCAGCTAAACGTCGAGAATCTTGGTTTTTCTTCCGGACCACCCAGTTTTATATTTCCGTATTTACCAAAATACAGATAAAAAAACAATACAAAACAACCACAATTTGTCAGAATATAAAGCCATCCAAACTTTTCTACCGCAAGCGAGAACAGTCCATTTATCCAACCAGTAATCATTTCCGGACAGACACCCAACAAAATCAACAATAGAATGATCATCGCAAATGTCATGACATATACTCTTTTATCCAATTGTTTCAGAGCTTCCCTCATAATGTTTTTCATCTCCCTTTCTGTTTATGACAAACGCTGTTCTCGTGTCCTGTAGTATATCCCTGTTACTTCTTCCAGGCTGTGATGTCTACATCATTCACCATACGAAATACTTTATCTTTTTCCCCTCTGAGGATATAACAAAGATTCTCTGCTGCGATTCTCTGACATTCATACAATGCAAAATCAGAATAAAATGCAGTATGAGGTGTTAATACAACATCCTCCCTTCCCACAAACGGGCTCTTTAAAGTATTTTCATTGGTTTCTTCTACCAGCACATCCAATCCGGCTCCAAAAACTTTGCCATCATTTAGCGCATCCAGAAGTGCGGCTTCGTCAATCATCGCCCCCCGTGACACATTTACGATCACCGGTTTCTTTTTCATCTGATCGAAGGCTTCTTTATTTAAAATGTTAACGTTTTCATCGATCAGCCGCATATGAAGACTGATCACATCGGAAGTGGCAAACAGTTCTTCCTTGGAAACAAGTTTTACTCCAAGGCTTTCCGCCACCTCCGGTTTGCAGGAAGGGCTATACGCAATAACATGCATTCCAAAACCCTGTGCTCTTTTCGCAACCGCTTTTCCGATTTTTCCAAGTCCCATAATACCGAACGTAGATCCTTCAAGCCGAATCATTCCGGAAGTGGAATTATAATCGTAGACATGTTTATATTCGATTTCTCGATCATAGTGTTTTAATTTTCTGGCTACCGCAAGCATTAATGCCATTGCATGATCTGCAACCTCCTGCGTACAGTACTCTCCAATAACGGCAACTGCAGTGTCCTGTTCCTGTGCAGCATCGGCATCTACAAAATTGTACCCGGTCGCCTCAATGGAAATGCCTTTCAGATCCGGATTACTCTGGATGATCTCCCTGGGAAACTCCAGATAAGAAGTCAAAATACCATCTGCATCCTTAATGGCATTTTTTAATGCTTCATTATCTCCTTCATGTACATATAAAGAAATCTCGGTATCTTCACCCAGCATCTTTTTGAAAATTCCTTTTTCAATTTCAAGATCCCTGTTGAGTGGTTCCTTATAATCACAAATTGCTACTTTCATCATGCGCCTCCATTATTTCATTGCATCAAACACTTCCTGTATTCCCTGTAAGAACTGTTTATTCTGTTCGGTAGTTCCAATGCTGACACGAAGATGTTTGTCATATCCCCATCCTCCGCAAGGTCTTACGATAATTCCTTTCTGAAGTAATTGTTCTGCTACATCTGCTGCCGGATATGGAGTTTCAAAGAAGACGAAATTTGCATAAGATGGATAGCACTTGCATCCCAGCTTTGTCAGTTCCTCGTTTAACCATTCTCTGTCTTTGATCATGAGATTTCCGTATTTTTTACACTCTTCCCCGTTTTCCATCAATGCTACCGCACCGGCAAGTCCAATACGGTTTGCATTGAATGGCTCACTTACGGTATCGTACCAGTTTACAAATTCCGGTGATGCTACCAGATATCCGATTCGTCCACCGGCAAGTCCGTAATATTTTGAAAATGTATGAATATCTATTACATTCTTTCCTTCTTTGATGAACTTCATGACATTCGGCAAAAGATCCGGATCACAGAATTCCGCGTAAGCCTCATCCAATACCATCCAGCAGTCTTCCGGCATTGCATCAATAAAAGGAGCAAAACTTTCTTTCTCAATTATGGACCCTGTTGGATTGTTTGGATTGCATATCCACACAATTTTTGTCTTTGGTGTCAACGCTTTCTTAAAATCTTCAAGGTCAATGGTATATGCATCATTCAATGGTACTTCTACGACTTTCGCTCCCATAATCTTAGATATTTCACGGTATAGCCGGTATGACTGCTGAGGTACAATCACTTCATCTCCATCTTCCAGCAATGTCTTTGCTACCGAATCGAGCACATTTCCGGCACCATGTCCCAGACTTACCCAGTCTCCTGTAACTCCAAGGCGTTCTCCAACCAGTTCCTTTAAGCGGATATAATTCTTTTCCGGATAAATATTGATTCTTCCAACTTCTGCCTGCATTGCTTTATAAGCCGTTTCATAAGGGCCATACTGATTCTCGTTAGAGCCCAGCTTAATAACACTGCTTAACCCATACTCAGCCATAACCTCATCCATACTTTTTCCTGATACATACTTTTCGCAATTATATGCCTCTTTACGAATTCCTTTTACCATTTTTGTTTCCTCCATAATGTTTGTCTCATTTTTCTCTCACAGAGATCTGTTGCTTTCCCGATGCATGCTTTTCCGGAAAATAAAAAAGATGCCATCTCCCCCTTGGGGAAATGACATCTTTGTCTTTCTGCGATGATTATATGTCCTTTCGCTAAATCAAATCAACATTTTCCATCCTTTTTAAAATAATTTATCTATTTTTTCACATATAGTTTAATTTATTTAATATATGCTTATTTTTTTAAAGTATCCGTCTGTTTTTCATCGTCATTTAGCTCTATTGGAAAAAGAACCTGCCTGTGCTCGGATGAAGTTAGAAATACAATATCGGTCTGTGTATCTCCGAATTCCTGTAACCGCTGAATAAAAGCATCCAGCTTTTGTGTTGATTCAAAAACGGTTTCCAATAAAATGGCATAATTGCCCGTTATCGTATAGCATGCCAATACATTGCGATATTTTTCAATATATTCCAAAAACTGTGAACGCTTTTTTCTGTTAAGGGCCAGTTTTATAAATGCTTTAATACCCATTCCTACCCGTTCCATATTTATTTGTGCATGATATCCCTCAATATATCCTTTATTCTCGAGATGCTGTATGCGGATCGTCACCGCCGGGGAAGATAAAAACACCTGCTCAGCAATATCTTTTACCGGAGTCCTGGCATTTTTTTGCAGGATATTTAATATTTTCCAATCAATCTTATCCAAATCTTTTGCCACAACCTTTTCCCACTTTCTTTTCATATTTTGTATGAATAATTATACCATTATCCTCGCTTTTATGCTATTATCAATAAATAGAACCATCTTTATGTTTTCTTTGTTTCCAACAGATAAGAGGTATTGCGTTTATGAAAAAGAAAATGAATTTTGAAGAAGCATTAAATATATTTATGCCTTTAGGAAAAGAAATCCTTGATTGGATGAATGATCATCCGGAAATATCCGGGCATGAAAAACAAACCTGTGCCTATCTGGTAAAACAGCTTCGGGAGCACGGATATAAAGTCACCTCACCTACCAAACGAATCAAATATTCTTTTTTTGCAAAACGCGAGGATTCTTCTGTGAAAAAGCCAAAGATTGCATTATTATGCGAATATGATGCAGTAGAAGGAGTCGGTCATAGCTGTGGACATTCGGCAAGCTGTGCTGCCAGCATTATCTGTGCTCTTGCATTAAACGCTGCATATGAAGATTTTCCTTTTGATATTGAATTGATCGGCACCCCAAACGAAGAAGTAGCCGGAGCCAAAATTGCGATGTTAGAAAAAGGACTTTTCAGTCCTTACGAATTTGCCATACTCTCCCAGATGAGTCCCGTGAATTCTACCTGTTTTCGTACACTTGCAGCCAGTGATCTGATTGTACACTTTTTCGGAAAAGCTGCTCACGCATCTGTCAATCCATGGGAAGGGATTAACTCTCTCAATGGTGTCCAGCTCTTTTTCCACGCGATTGATCTGCTTCGTCCTTATCTCGAACCCGGCAGTCAGGTGAGCGGTATTATTCAGGATGGTGGCACAGTGCCTAACCTGATCCCGGACAAAGCAAGTGCTTACGTTTATTTACGCGCCAACCGCTATGAACAGATTCTGCGCCTGAAGGAACGCATTCAAAACTGTGCCAAAGGCTCTGCAATCGCTACGGAAAACAGATTTACAACAGAACAGTTAAACCCTACTTATGCCGAAATTTTCTGTGGTCCGACAACAGAAAAAATTCTCGGAAAAGTAATGGATCAATTAGGTCTATCCCGTCAGGAAACGGGCGCAATTAACGGCTCCAGCGATGTCGGCAATGTAAACCTTGAAATACCGGTTCTTTATCCCATGATTTCTATAGGTGAAAATGTTCCCTTATACTCTAAAGAATTCTCCGAATGCATGAAAGGAGAACCTGGCGAAACCGGAATGAAAAACGC
>DLQV01000073.1:1260-4224 GCA_002474415.1 Lachnospiraceae bacterium UBA7598 | reverse complement strand
ACGGAGCATTGGTTATGGGAAATGCAATCATTTACCTTGCGATGCATCCTCATGAACTTAGCTCCATAAAAGAAGAACACGACTACTACAGAGGGTAACACCCCACCGCTACTTCTCCTCCGTCACAACCGGCACTTCACGCTGTTCCACAGATGTAGAAAACACAATCTGCGTCTTTGTGCGCCCAAACTGCTGCAGTTCATTGATAAAATGATCCAGCTGTGCCGTGGTCTCAAACAACGTCTCAATCAGCATCGAATAATCCCCTGTCACACAATTGCACTCCACCACATTTGGAATTTTTTCAATGAACGGATAAAATACCGGCTTCTGCAGCGGCTCCACCTCCAGATTGATGAAAGCCTTAATATGGTAATTAAGATACAGTGGATTTACCCTTGCCGTGTAGCCGATAATCACACCCTCGTTCTCGAGTTTTTCAATTCTTGCAGACACCGACGGCGATGACAGAAATACCTGTGCGGCAATCTCCTTGAGCGGTGTGCGGGCATTTTTCTGCAAAATCTGTATGATTTTTTTATCTACTTTATCCAGTTTTTTCATAGCACAAACCTCGATTTTTCCATAAATACGCAAAGAAGGACACCTGCTTAGACGCCTGTGTCCTTCTTTTAACAATCATTTTTGAATTATGAGGTCATTATAGCACAAGTTTCAGGAAACTACAAAGGAATCAATCTGCTTCTCCAATTGTTGTGCCAGTTCTTTTAATGTTCCGGCCTCTTTGGTCATAGTCTCTACCACACGATTTAAATTTTCTCCGGACGAAGCGGTCTGTTCCGCAACAGAGGCATTCTCTTCCGAAATCGCGGAGAGGTTGGTAATGACTTCCATGATTCCCTTTCTGGAATCATCAATTACCTGCGATTTCTGCCGGATGGTTTCAATCCGGTCTTTCGACTGCTGGATCTGTGCGTTTACATCCACAAATCCCTGCTCCGTCTCTTTTAATTTCTCATCCTGGCTTCCGACCATATCCACGACTTCGTGCATGGTTTCCACAGATTTCTCGGAGTCTGCCAGCAGCGTTGCAATGACTTTTTCAATCTGCTGTGCGGACTGATTGGACTGTTCTGCAAGTTTCTGGATCTGTGCGGCAACCACTGCAAACCCTTTGCCATTTTCTCCCGCACGGGCGGCCTCGATCGATGCATTTAAGGAGAGCAGATTGGTTTCCTCCGCGATCGACTGTATGATTTCCACCGCTGCCTGAATCTCATGTGCGGAAGAGTTGGTTACTTCCGTCTGGTTGGAAATTTCCGCGATAATATCCGTTGTCTTCTGCGTATAGGCACTCAGTTCCTGAATAATACCATTGACATTCTGGCTTGTCGTCTCAATCTTTTCCGACTGTTCTGCCAGCGTTCCAATATCTGTCACCATCTGCTCAATCAGCTGTCCCATCTGATCGATATTTTCCATCGCATTGGTGGTATCCTGTGCCTGTGACATGGCACCGTTGGAAATCTCACGCACGGCACTTCCCATATGCTGAGACGTATCTTCGGTTGTCTTTGCACTTTCCTCCATACCCGCAGCGGATGCAGTAAGTTTTGTGGACGTAGTATGGATATTTCCGATCATCTGCTGCAGAGATGCCTGTAATCCGCCAATCTCTGCCACCATCCGGCCAATCTCATCTTGTCTGTGTGCAGCTGCTGTGTTATGTTCACTGCCATCATCCCGCAGATCTCCTTTGGAAACTTTTCCAAGCATCTTCATCGTCTGCTTTAACGCACGTGCAATCGCAATCGCCATAAGTCCCGTCAGTACCGCTGCAAGAATAATCAGAACCACACTGATTCCAACCATCTTCAAGCCCTCCGTCCGGATCTGTTTCTGTACGGAACGCGCTTCTTTTCCAACAAAAATAATACTGCCTGCACTGCCGTCTTCTTTCTGCACCGGCATATAATAGCCAAAATATTTCTTTCCATTGATGTCTACATTCTCGGAAAAATAACTTTTTCCGTTCTTGAGCACCTGTGTTTTCACTTCCTCCGGCAATGCAAGTTCCGTCAGATGATTTCCCTTTTTATCTTTCAATGATGTAACGACCAGCTTGTCATTGTAATACAGAGCAGCATCTGTCTGCGAGTTCTTTTTAATTTTATCATAGAGATCATAACTGCCGCTTACCACCGTCATTCCCTTGATTACATTTCCCGATTCCAGCATGGTGAAATCGCCCTCACCCGCCGCATCATACGAGCCGTCAATTGCAATCGCAATACTTTTCAGACCATTATTGACTTCCCTTTTCAGATTGCTCTGCAATGCTCTCTGTCCGTAAACAGAAAGTATAATGCCAAGCACCAGCACCGGAAGCACTGACATGCCGATCAGTTTCACCACAATACTCATTTTCTTTTTCATACGCTTATTCCTCCTCAGAAGCTTTCCGCGCTGCCGCTTCTTTTTTACACCATGCCACACAATCTGCATAACCTGCAGCATCCGCATTCTTTTGCATTTTCTTTACAATCCGGTCAAACTCGGCATCCGACCTGGCATAAACCGCATCCCACGAACCATTTCGAATGTACTCCGTTACTTTTGCCCATTCATTTGTGAGTTTTTCGGATTTTGAACTTGCCGTATAAGTATTCGGTTTGGAAACCGCATAGGAAAAGCCGGACAGATATTCTTTTGCCGTTGTGGCTCCGGTCTCTTTCTGCCACTGTTCTTCTATCTTACTTACTTTTTTCGATGTTACATTCGGCCAGTATTCATAATTATATGTCTGTCCGTTGGAATCCGGATTGTCCGTATTCAGCGCCCAGGTTGTATTGTTAAACTGCGGACAGCCGGATGCAAAATCTCCCTCGTAACCACTTGATTTCGGCAGACTGAATTTTTCTCCGCTTTTTCCAAGATATCCGTCTTCCAGCAGGCAGGTATTTCCATCCACATCATAATCCCAGCAGATACCTTTCGGCCCGT
>DLQV01000073.1:0-1255 GCA_002474415.1 Lachnospiraceae bacterium UBA7598 | reverse complement strand
CAGATACCTTTTGGTCCGTATTCTGAGATCAGACGGCCTTCCGGTGTACACAGCCAGTTGATAATTGCCATGGCCAGTTTCGGATATTTACATTTTGAACCGATGGTCCATAAACGGTTACCACCATTTACATTCAGTCCGTAAACCATCGTCTTCTGATCTTTCGCTGCCAGCGGAAGCATCGCTTTTCCGTCCGCCGTGTGTGCCACACTGTTGTACTGCGATGCACCAAGCCATCCGAAAATACAAAAGAATGCACGTCCGTCCTGATAATCCTGTACACACCCATCGTATCCCTGCGTCCGGGAATCCGGGTCCAGCAAATCATTCTGATACAGCTGATTATAAAATTTCAGTGCACGCAGATAATAGCCTCCATCATCCAGACACCCCTGGAACTTTCCGGTTTCAACATCATACAGTCCAATACCCAGTTCATCGGCACCGAAAAAGTTCGTGCAGGTAGATTTCACAAACATCATCATATCGCCATCCCAGTCATTAAACAGCGATACTCCGTATGTCTCTTTTCCGGAATCGGACTTTGGACAGGCTTCTTTCATTTTTTTGAGCACGTCTGCATAATCCTCCAGGGTATTGACCTGTGGCTTTCCAATCTTTTCATACAGATCCCAGCGAATATCCGGGTGATAGTCAAAATCCGCTGTTTCTCCGGATTTTGCAGCCACATCGTAACCAAATCCGTAGATATGTCCGCCGGAATTATTTTTATTTTTCTTGAGCGCTTTTTGCATATGCTCTTTCATATAACTTCCGTACTGATCCAGCAGACCATCCTTTTCCCAGTCCAGCAAAAGACCCTGGTCAATAGCAGAATGATACTGATCCGTATCGGTTCCGAAAATAATGATATCTCCGATATCGCCACTGGAAGCCTCTTTATCAAAATAGCTCTCTTCCCGGTCATTGATGATATTCAGTTTTACATGGAATTTGTCGAGCATTTCTTTGGCAAACCATCCGGTCTGTTCGCCAGAAAAATTACTGAGCTGTGAATAGACATCAAGTGTCACAACTTTCTCCGGAATGACATCCTGTGGAATAGATTCTGATGCGTCCGTTGTTTTAGCCACTGCTGCTGTCTCAGTGCCCTTCGATCCCTCTGTCGAATCTGACACTTTTCCTGCCGAAGCACAGCCTCCAAATAAAACGGAGCAAAGAAGTAATACTGTAAGAATTCTTTTTCTCATACAAATCTCTCCCCTGATTTTGTAAGTAAATTCTGTATATATCT
>DLQV01000262.1:7772-7928 GCA_002474415.1 Lachnospiraceae bacterium UBA7598 | reverse complement strand
AACGTGAAAGATAGCAGGTATAAAAGAGAAAAAGGAGAATTTTCATGGAAGAAAAAACATACCTGAAATGGTATAACAAAATTGGCTATGGCTCTGGAGATATCGCAGGAAATGTTGTGTATGCTTTTTTAACATCATTTGTAATGGTATATCTGA
>DLQV01000262.1:4206-7743 GCA_002474415.1 Lachnospiraceae bacterium UBA7598 | reverse complement strand
AGATACGATTGGAATGGCATCCGGAATTGTAGGTACATTGATTGCATTTTCAAAGATTTTTGATGGATTTACCGATATTTTCTTTGGTTCCATGATCGACAAGACACACTCGAAACTGGGAAAGGCAAGACCATGGATGCTCTATGGTTATGTCGGATGTGCAGTTACGCTGGTAGCCGTTTTTGCGGTTCCAACGAGTTGGGGAAAAGTGGCACAGTATGCATGGTTTTTTATTGCATATACTTTGTTAAATGGAGTATTTTATACAGCAAATAATATTGCATACTCTGCCCTGACATCCCTGATTACGAAAAACAGTAAAGAACGTGTGCAAATGGGGTCGTATCGTTTTATTTTCGCATTTGCGACAAGCCTTTTGATTCAGTCAATAACCGTTGGATTTGTTGATTTTTGTGGTGGTGGAGCCGCAGCATGGAGAATGGTGGCTATTATTTATGCCGTTATCGGTCTTATAGTGAATTCCATTTCCTGTTTGTCTGTAAAGGAACTGCCGGAAGAAGAGCTTACAAAAGGAAAGTCGGCTCAGTCAGAAGAAAAATATGGACTTGTACAGGCATTTAAGCTTTTGATAAAGAATAAATATTATATGATGATCTGTGGAATTTACATTTTACAGCAGTTATACAGTGCAATGATTGGTGCAGGAATTTATTATATGACATGGGTGTTAAAAAATAAAAACCTGTTTGGCATATTTGCATGGGCAGTCAATATTCCACTTATTATCGCTCTGATTTTTACTCCGACACTTGTGGGAAAATGGAAGAGTATGTATAAGCTGAACCTGAGGGGATATATTCTTGCAGTTATTGGCAGAGCATTGGTTGTTGTTGCAGGATACCTTGGAAGTGTGCCGCTGATGATGCTGTTTACCGCAATTGCAGCTTTGGGGCAGGGACCATGGCAGGGGGATATGAATGCTGTGATCGCTTCATGCTCGGAATACACATATCTCACACAGGGGAAGAGAGTTGATGGAACCATGTATTCCTGTACTTCACTTGGAATTAAGCTTGGCGGAGGAATCGGAACAGCTGTTGTTGGATGGTTATTGGAACTCAGCGGATATGTAGGTACGGCATCTGTGCAGCCTGCTTCCTGTATCCGTATGCTTCAGTTTATGTATCTGTGGCTGCCGTTTATTTTTGAAATTCTGATTACAATTATGCTTTCCTGTCTTAATGTGGAGCAGGAAAATGAAAGACTCAAAAAAAGAATGATAGGATGATTCTGTGGGAGTCAGCAAGAACCTGGGGCGTCAGCTCCAGGTTTTTTGCGTGTTTGAAAATTCAAGCAAAATTCAATCTTCCCATGGTAAAGTAGAAGAAAAGAAAATTATTCCTACAATACCTATTGACATGATAGGAATTAAGGGGTATGATAAACGCAACACAAAGGAGGCGGGACAATGAAGCGTAAAAACGTAAGAAAAGTCAGAAAAACAGTCGCAATTTTACTTGCAGCAGTCATGCTGACCGGCCTGTGCGGATGTGGCAGCAAAAAGAGTAACGTTCTGACAATCACCAACGTCTCCTACGATCCGACAAGAGAATTTTACGAAGCATACAATCCACTGTTTGAGAAATATTATAAAGAAACGTATGGAAAAGATGTGGAAGTTATCCAGTCTCACGGAGGTTCCGGTGCACAGGCACGATCCGTCGTGGAGGGATGTAATGCCGATATCGTGACACTGGCGTTAGAGCATGATATCACACTGATCGAGCAGACCGGACTGATTGAAAAAGGCTGGGAAAAAGAATTTGCCGATGACAGTTCTCCATACACTTCGACGATTGTTTTCCTCGTCCGCAAAGGCAATCCAAAACAGATCAGAGACTGGGACGATCTGGTAAACAAGAAGGTAGAGATTATTACTCCGGACCCGAAGAGCAGTGGTGGTGCCTGCTGGAACTTTTTAGCGGCACTTTCCTATATAAAAGAGCAGACCGATGATGAGAATAAGCAGAAAGCATTTCTGCAGAAACTTTATTCACAGGTTTCCGTCATGGATTCCGGCGCACGCGGTTCCACGACCACATTTGTGGAAAATGAGAAAGGGGATGTGCTGATCGCGTGGGAAAACGAAGCGATTGCCACGATGAACAGCTATCCGGGCAAATATGAGATGATCACTCCGAGCGTGAGTATACTGGCACAGCCGAGTGTGGCAATTGTGGATGATAACGCGGATGCCAACGGAACGCAGGAAGTCAGCCGGGAATATCTGAATTATCTGTATACGGATGATGCGCAGCGACTTGCAGCAGAGTATGGATACCGCCCGAGCAATGAATCGATTTTGAAAGAATTTTCCGACCGTTTTGATCTGAATGTCAAATTATATACGATCAAAGATTACGGCGGCTGGAATAAAGCATATAAGAACTATTTTGACGATGGAGCAATGTTCGATGAAATCTACGGCAACGAATAAGACAAAAAAAGTACGTGTGATACCGGGGTATCACCTCACACTGGGAATTACAGTGACGATGCTTTCCCTGATCGTGCTGATCCCGCTTGCATCCGTGATGGTGTCCGCTTTAAAGCTGCGTCCGGCGGAGTTCTGGTCTTTGATTATGAAACCGACCGTGCGGCATGCATTTGCGACCAGCATCGGCTGTTCGTTTATTGCGGCACTTATAAACAGCGTGTTCGGCGTGATTATTGCCTGGGTGCTTGTAAGATATGAATTTCCGGGAAAACGGATTCTCGATGCCTGTATTGAGCTTCCGTTTGCCCTGCCAACTTCGGTAGCGGGTATTACGCTTTCCAAGATGTATTCCGAAAACGGAATTCTCGGTGCACCGCTTGCAAAGCTTGGCATCAAAGTATCCTACACGCATCTGGGACTTGTCATTGCACTGGTGTTTGTCGGCATTCCGTTTGTCATCCGTGCGGTTCAGCCGGTACTTGAAAAACTCGACGGACAGTATGAGGAAGCAGCATTTATGCTCGGAGCCAACCGGTTCCAGACGTTTCGCAGAGTGCTTCTGCCGGAGATGATGCCACCGATTTTAACCGGATTTGGGCTTGCTTTTGCCAGAGGGATCGGTGAGTACGGAAGTGTCATTTATATATCCGGAAACAGTGCAAGGGAACATACGCAGGTGATCTCCTATGTGATCATGCAGAAACTTGGATATATTGATTATGCGAGTGCCACGGCAATCGCACTGGTAATGCTTATATTATCGTTTGTTTTACTGCTTGCTGTGAATATCGTACAGATGAAACAGGCTGCACGAACCAATAATGTGTAAGAAAGGAAGATCTTATGGAACAAAAGAAAAGTACGAAATACATCTTAATAACCATCAGCGTTCTTTTCATATTTATCATGCTGATTTTGCCATTGTTTTCCATTATTGCGAGTGCACTGAAAGAAGGATTTGTGTTCTATTTTAAAGCAATTTCTACAGAGTATGTCCGTTCAGCATTGCTGGTAACATTGCTTGCAACTGTTATCTCCGTAGTAGTGAATACTTTTTTTGGAATTGTTGCAGCATGGCT
>DLQV01000262.1:3961-4166 GCA_002474415.1 Lachnospiraceae bacterium UBA7598 | reverse complement strand
CTGACAAAGTTTTCTTTCCGTGGAAAACAGGTGCTTGCTACTTTGATCGATATTCCGTTTTCCATTTCACCGGTCATTGTCGGTCTGGCATTTCTGATGACGTTTGGACGGCTGGGCTGGACGTATCCGGCGATCCGCGCGATCAATCAGTTTTTCGGAACGAACATTCGGATTACATTTGCATTGCCGGGTGTTGTGCTTGCTT
>DLQV01000262.1:1414-3956 GCA_002474415.1 Lachnospiraceae bacterium UBA7598 | reverse complement strand
TTGCTACAATTTTTGTCACTTTCCCGTTTGTATCGAGAGAAATCATCCCGATTTTAAATGCGCAGGGCAAAGACGAGGAAGAGGCTGCGGCACTGATGGGAGCCAGTGGATTTACAATTTTTCGTAAAATCACACTTCCACAGATGAAATGGGGACTGATCTATGGTATCATTTTGTGTACGGCACGTGCGTTAGGAGAGTTTGGAGCGGTCAATGCACTGTCAAAGACCAGAGGACAGACATTTACGTTACCGCTGGAGATAGATGCCTTATATATGTCGGGAACTGATACCTCCATCACCTCCGCGTTTGCAGTATCTTCCATTCTGGTTATTATTGCGGTAATCGTGCTGATACTTAGAAACATCTTTGAATATAGAAGTAAAAACAGTAAGGGTATACAGTAAGGAGTCAGGCTATGTACGTGGAAATGAGAGACATTTGTAAAAATTACGGAAACTTCCGGGCTTCCGACCATGTCAGCTTTGGCATTGAAAAAGGAAAATTAGTCGCACTGCTTGGACCTTCCGGAAGCGGAAAGACGACACTGCTTCGCATGATTGCGGGGCTTGAGACACCAAACAGCGGCGATATTTATATTGACGGGCAGCGTGTCAACGATGTGCCGGCGGCAAAACGCGGCATCGGTTTTGTATTTCAGAATTATGCCCTGTTCCGTTACATGACTGTGTATGATAATGTTGCATTTGGATTGGAACTTGCAAAAGTGCCAAAGAAAGAGATCAAAAAGCGTGTGACCGAACTGTTGGAACTGACCGGCTTAAGCGGCATGGAAAAGCGTTATCCGAACCAGTTGTCCGGCGGGCAGCGCCAGCGAGTAGCATTTGCCCGCGCACTGGCACCGAATCCACAGGTACTGCTTCTGGACGAGCCGTTTGCGGCAATTGATGCAAAAGTCCGCACCGAACTTCGAAACTGGCTTCGTGAGATGGTTGTAAAACTTGGCATCACAAGCATTTTCGTTACCCACGATCAGGATGAAGCTGTCGAGGTGGCAGATGAGATTATCATCACAAACCATGGACATATCGAACAGATGGGAACGCCGATGGAAATTTATAAATCACCGGATACCCCGTTTGTGGCACAGTTTATCGGCCGTTCCTCGATCGTAGAGCATTATGAGCGGCTGCTTGGTTTTGATCTGGTCGAGGGTGCAACGCATGCGGTTATCCGTCCGGAATTTGTCCGCATGTCCAGAAGTCAGCCGGAGCAGCATATGAGTGCTGCCGAGCGTGGCACCGTAAAAGACGTGATATTCCGGGGGAATCATCTGGATGTTGTTGTCGATGTGGGAGGCATCCCGATCGTCACCGAGCGCTCACTTGAAAAAGATCCGGTTGAAATCGGAGAGCAGGTATATGTTTTAATTTACCGTCTGTATATATTTGATGAAAACCAGACCTATCTTGTAGAAAATAAAGAGATGCAGGAAGGCGAGGTCTTCTATATTTAATCACAAGGAAGGAACACTTATGAAAATCGAGGGAAAAAAGATACTCCATACGGATGTCCTCATCATCGGCGGCGGCACAGCAGGCTGCTACGCAGCAATGACCATCCGTGAACAATCCGATTATTCCATAATCATAGCAGAAAAAGCCAATATCAGGCGCAGCGGCTGTCTGGCAGCCGGAGTCAACGCGCTGAATGCGTATATCACCAAAGGACATGTTCCGCAGGACTACGTGGATTATGCGACAAAAGATGCCGACGGTATTGTCCGTCCGGACCTGCTTTTGACCATGTCCGAGGGACTCAACCGTGTGACTGCCAAAATGGAACAGCTTGGTCTGGTCATCTTAAAAGATGAAAATGGTGAATATGTGGCAAGAGGAAACCGCAACATTAAGATCAACGGCGAAAACTTTAAACCGCTTCTTGCGGATGCCGTCAGTAAATTAAACGATGTAACCGTCATTAACCAGTTAAACATTACCGATTATCTGGTAAATAATAATAAGATCGAGGGAGCCGTCGGATTTTCCATTGCAGACGGTACGGCCTATGAGATCCGTGCAAAGAAAGTGCTGATCGCAACCGGAGGAGCCGCAGGACTTTACCGCCCGAACAATCCGGGTTTTTCCCGCCACAAAATGTGGTATCCGCCGTTTAACACCGGTGCCGGATATGCCATGGGAATTGAAGCCGGTGCCGAGATGACCACATTTGAGATGCGATTTATCGCCCTGCGCTGTAAAGATACAATTGCACCGACCGGAACGATCGCACAGGGGGTCGGAGCCAAACAGATCAATGCGCACGGAGAAGTGTATGAGACAAAATACGGTCTGACCACTTCCCAGCGCGTGTACGGAACCGTCGAAGAAAACGTACAGGGACGCGGCCCGTGCTACCTGCGTACCGAGGGCATCACCGCAGAACAGGATGAATCACTCTTAAAAGCATACTTAAACATGGCGCCGGGACAGACACTCAAGTGGGTGGAATCCGGGAAAAATCCAAGTGAGCAGAATGTGGAAATCGAGGGAACCGAGCCGTACATCGTAGGTGGTCATAC
>DLQV01000262.1:0-1304 GCA_002474415.1 Lachnospiraceae bacterium UBA7598 | reverse complement strand
TACGCCGCCGGAGATGTGGCAGGTGGCTGTCCACAGAAATATGTAACCGGCGCACTGGTAGAAGGTGAGATTGCAGCCCATTCCATCGTGCAGAAATTAAACGAAGAACAGGCGGCAGATACGACAGCTTCCGATGAGGAGATGGTTCTTGATAACAAAATTGCCGAGTATGATGCATTTCTCACAAAGCAGTCCCCGGCATTTACCGTCGAGGAACTTGAGGAAGCCATGCAGAAAGTCATGGATCAGTATGCAGGCGGAATCGGAACTCATTACCAGTTCAACGAAAAGCAGCTTGCCATGGCAGAGGAAAAAATAAAGAAACTGCAGATCCTTGCAAAAGGACTTGCGGCAGCCGATATGCATGAGCTGATGTTTATCTATGAGCTGAAAGAACGGCTGACCGTGTGCCTGACCGTGATCGCACATCTGCGTGCACGCAAGGAGACACGCTGGCACAGTTTTGCGGAAAATCTGGATTATCCGGATAAGAGTGATGCATGGCTCTGCTATGTAAACTCGAAAAAGAACGGGGACCAGATTACGATGATCCGCAGAGATCTGGTGAAAGGAGGAGAAACCTATGAGCATCGCGATTGATTCCATGAAATGCAGGGCATGCGGAAAATGTCTGGATGTCTGTCCGGGAAGCCTGATCGTGCGCGGCGAAGACAAAAAAGCCGTGATCCGGTATCCGAAGGACTGCTGGGGATGCGCCTCCTGTATCAAGGAATGCCCGTTTGAGGCAATTTCCTATTACCTGGGTGCCGACATCGGCGGCATGGGAAGCCAGATGACCGTTCATACGGAAGGGGATCTGTTACACTGGCGTATTCAGAAAACTGATGGTACAATAGAAACAATTGTTGTGAATAAAAAGGATTCGAATAAATATTAAGGAGGAAGATCATGAGTCAATTATCTCATCTTGATGCACTCGAAGCGGAAGCAATCTACATTATCCGCGAGGTAGCGGCAGAGTGTGAAAAACCAGTAATGCTTTATTCCATAGGAAAGGACAGTTCGGTAATGCTTCATCTTGCTATGAAAGCATTTTATCCGGAGAAGCCGCCATTTCCGTTTTTACATGTGAATACGACATGGAAATTCAAGGAAATGATTAAGTTCCGTGATGAGACGGCAAAGAAACTTGGAATTAACATGATCGAGTATATCAATGAGGATGGTGTAAAGCGTGGCATCAATCCGTTTGATTACGGCAGCCAGTACACCGATATCATGAAGACACAGGCGTTAAAGCAGGCGCTGAACAAATACGGATTTACCGCAGCATTCGGCGGCGG
>DLQV01000080.1:1725-11561 GCA_002474415.1 Lachnospiraceae bacterium UBA7598 | reverse complement strand
GCTGATACTCATCTGCCGGCTTTACGCCGATAACAGCGTTTGTAGCGATCATATATGGACGGATATAAAGCGTTGCACCGGAACCAAATGGAGGTACCCATGCTGCATTTGCCTTTACTACCTGCTCTACGGCATCTACGAAACGATCCTCCGGAAATACCGGCATCTCAAGTCTCTCACAGGAATCTTTCATACGGCTTGCATTTAAGTCCGGACGGAAACATACAATATGTCCATCCTCTGTTGTGTATGCTTTTAATCCTTCAAAACAGGACTGTGAATACTGGAATACACCTGCACACTCATTTAATGTAACGGTAGGATCTGTCACCAGCGCTCCATCGTCCCACTTTCCATCCTTGTAATTTGAAACATAACGATAGTCTGTGGTCATGTAACCAAATCCCAGGTTACCCCAGTCAAGATTTTTTTTCTCCATTTTCATTTCCTCCATTTTCTATTCCAATTCAAGTGTTCTATAACTTTTCGTTATGGAATACTGGATGTACTATTATTTTTTACATATTTTAGTACAATCTGAAGTATTTGTCTATAGATCTTATGAAATTTCTCTATCAAAAAAATTCATAAAAACCATAACCTGATTTCTTACAGGCCAAGAAGTTCCATTGCTTCGTCTTTTAACTCCTGTCCGCGTTCCTTCAAAAGCAGAAGTTTGTTGTACTTATAATAGGCATCATTGCCACATTCACTGACAAATTTCAGACTGTAATAGCCGGCCGAAAGTTCGGACAAAAAAATTACCATTTCCTGTCCCTCTCCAAATACCCGTGCAAGAAATTCAAATGCATGCGTCAGATGATGGTCTGCATCTGAAATTTCCTTCTGGCGGATCTGCTCCCTCTCATCAAACAGTTTCTTGACACATAAGAAATCCCCTTTTGCATCACCGGTTCCTTCAACTGCCAGCGCCGTCAGGCAGTCATTCATTGCCTGAAGTGCCGCACACATGGCTTTTTCCTGTTCCCTGTCGATCATGCCGGCCTTTTTCCGGTGAGTGATCATGGTGCCATAAGAAGAAATCTGTCTTTCCAGGATTTCTTTTCCACTTCCCCGTCCTTCCTTCAGATCGCTCCGCAAAAATCCCAGTTGCTCAAAAAAAGCTTCCTGTGCAGCTTTTTTCCGCGAATAAGAAATAAATTCCTGTCCCAGACTGTCCAAAAGCAGCCCCAGCAGACTCAGCTTCTCATCAAACGGTGCATTTTTGATAGTCATACTGTTTTCCGGTATGCTGCCCTCTAAAATTTCCGGTATACGATAAATATTCTTATACTTATTGTACAATTCATAATAAGCAGCAAAATCACGTGCAATCTCCTCGTCCTGCACATACTGCACGACAAAGTCATAGTCTATGGCAAATCCAAGCTGTTCATACACTTTCATGACCTGTGAGAGATCCTCCCATCCACGGGCAGTCACAAACCGTTTTCCATCCAGATCTGACACAACCGAATAGAAATTGTTCTTTTTAATCTCCAGATAAGAAAGAATTGCTCCATGAATCTGCGCTTTATAGGCATACTCTTTCCACACAGAAAAATCTTCTTCTATATAAATCCGCTTGACACGGTCATAGGTAACAATATCAAAATCCCGCACCGACTTGTTGTATTCCGGAGGATTTCCCGCCGTAACAATGACAAAGCCATCCGGTACCCTGTGATTTCCGAATGTCTTGTACTGCAGGAACTGCAGCATCGTCGGAGCCAGTGTCTCAGATACACAGTTGATTTCATCGAGAAACAGGATTCCCTCATGAATTCCGCTTTGTTCAATCTGATCATAAATCGAGGCGATAATTTCACTCATTGTATACTCCGTGACCGATACCTCTTCCCCATCATAGGTTTTCTTCGAGATAAATGGCAGTCCGATCGCACTCTGTCTCGTATGGTGCGTGATCGTATAAGAAACCAGATTGATCCCGCACTCCTGCGCCACCTGTTCCATAATTGCGGTCTTACCAATTCCCGGAGGTCCGATCAGAAGTACCGGACGCTGTCGTTCCACAGGAATTGCATACTCCCCGGTCTCATCTTTTGTCAGGTACGCCTGAACCGTATTTATGATTTCCTGTTTTGCCTGTTTGATGTTCATAAAATTTCTCCTTTATCTATCCTTTTGTATCCTCTGACAAATATAATTTCACTGCCCAGTCCGGCACTTTTATCGGTTCTCCCGAAGAAGTTTTCTGCGGTGTGTCATCCCCGTAAAAAACAAATACGGTCTGATAATCCGTCGGTTTTTTCGGATATTCTCCATACCCGTCCGTAAAATACATCAGTCCTTTTAAGTTCTTGAGTTCCCCGCTGTTTCTTAATTTCTCCACATACGAAAATACCGGTCGAAAATCTGTCCCATATCCTCCGGAAACAGAAAACTGCTCGGTATATTTTTCGATTTCATCCAGATTTGTGATTGGAATATCTTTTTGAATCTGGTTATCACATTCGATGATCCGAATATTCACTTTATGAAAAAAACTCTCCTGATGCTTTAAGATCGCACCTGTCTCATTCAAAAACTGCTGCACAAGTTTTTCCTTGCAGGATGCCGAAGTATCGATTGCAATAACAAGTTCTTCGATCTTTTTTGCCTCCCGGAATTCATTTTCCTCGATCAGAGGCATGTTTCCGTAATGCTGCAATCCATACATGTAAAATCCATAATCAAACGAATCCATATCCACAGAAACTTCTTCTCTCACAACTGCAAACCTCTTCAAAAATTCTTTGTAGCTTTTTCGCTCCCGGCTGCTCAGCTTTAACATCCAGGCAAGCTTTCCCGCATCTGCCGCCGCGTCTTTTGCATAGGTTTCCATATCGCTTTCGATACGCTTTGCATGTTCTTTCCACTCGTCTTCCTTTGGATCAGTTTTTCCAAGCGGCGTTGCATCCGACGTCTTTTCCTCAGCATTTTTCTGCTGATCACTGTCCATCTGCGGGTTTTCCTGCGGCACCGGCGGCTGGTTTTTATTCTGTTCCTGTGGCGGTTCTTTCTCCATGCGCTGCCAGAAACTGTGATCACAGAGAGAAAATTCCTGTCGGAGAGATTCTTCCAGATACGGATCGCGTTTGCGCAGCATAAAATACTGGTACAGTTTTTCCGCTGTGAGCACCGAAACTTCCTTTTCCAGTTTTTCATACCACTCCTGCCGGAAATCCGAAGTCACACGCAAAATGGTCGGATAATCCATGGAGTCCACCACCGATTCCACAGCAATATCGCAACAGAGATCCCACAGCTGTGCATCCTCGTGCTGTTTTGCGGAAAACATATGCCGGAACAGACAGTGCATGAGCATATGCATATATGTCCGGTTTAAAATTTCCGGCCGTTCAATATACGTTTGCAGCAGATAGGTCGGATTAAACCGGATATATACGGCATCCGTGCCTACCGTTCTCGTCGACAGATCCATCGCAAATCCCAGACTTCCCAGTGCCGGTCCCATAAACCGCATCGACAGATACAGTTCCGTCCGGACACTGTTTAATATTTTATTTCCGGTTGCTTCCAGTTGTTCCCTTGTTTTCATCGTTCTCCTTTTCCTACCAGTCCAAAGACATGGCGGATGCTTTCTTTTTTCCGAAATTACTCCGCTGATATTCCATCAGTATTGCTGCAATCTGACTCATCTTTTCCTCCGATGCCAGCTGAAGGGCATCGGCAAGTGCCGCTTCCGGAATCAGGCAGGAATCACAAAGATAGGAAATCTCTTCCACCTTATTCTCCGGAATCAGCACCTTAAGGATCACCTCTGCATTCTGTTCGAGATACTGTTCGTACTGTTCCCGCAGATGATTCTCCAGCTCAATCGGATGCATCAGCCGGTCACAAGCAATCTCAATTGCCGTGCGATAATCATCATTTACCACCTGCGCAAACAGGCGGTCATAAGCCAGTAAATCCACGCCTTTTCTTGTGACACATTCCCGGTACGGATACCCGCTTCCCTCAATCTTGTGATGCAGAACCCGCGCCTCCACATCTTCCACAAAATTGTATACATATGCCGGAAATGTCAACTGCAGCCCACAGGGTTCTATGCGAAAATGCAGCTTGCGGTCGGTATCTGCCAGAAGTTCTTTCATCACCGAATAGTCTCCTCTAAGCTGCGTCAGCTTCACTTCTTCCAGACAGTGGCACTGTTTGATCACGCCGTCATAATAGTCTTCCACACTGTCATGCAGCGAAATGCTTTTGAGTTTTTTACAGTTGTAAAATGCATATCTTCCAAGTGTTTCCACCGTCTTTGGAATACTTACACTCTCTAAATCTTCCCTTGCGGAAAATGCATTTTTGCCGATCGTTTTCACCGGGCATCCATCCACCTGATCCGGAATCACCAGATGCCGGATGGTTCCTTCATACCCGGTAACAGTAATTGTATGTTCTTTTGTTGTTTCATATTGCAATGCCATATGGATACTCCTGCATCTGTTATGCCTTATTTTGATATACGCTTTTTAATTCCCCGATAAAATACAAAGACCCGAGCGCAATCGTCTTTTCTTTTGGTGTTAAAAGTTCCGGAATCTCTGCAACCTTTGTAATTGCGTGTGCAGGCACTCCTTTGTTTCTGATATCTTCTGCCAGTGTTTCCCCTTGCAGTGCCCGTGCACTCTCCGGTGTGACGGTTACAAAATCCATGGCAAGCGGCAACAGTTCCTCGATCATCTTTTCATAGTCTTTGTCCGCCATCACGCCCATCACAAAATGAAACTTTTCCTCCGGATACAATTCTTCGAGACTTGTACGCAGTGCATGGATTCCGTTGCTGTTGTGTGCACCGTCCACCATCAAAAACGGTTCTGTACTTAAAATTTCCATACGCCCCGGCCATACCGCTTTGTGAATTCCACGGGCAATAACCGTTTCCATCTTTTCCTTTTCTATCCGGCATCTGGTCCATGCCACTTCCGCCGCACACATGGCTGTAGCGGCGTTTTCTCTCTGATAAGCACCCAAAAGTCCCGGCTGTACCGCCTTTGCCCGCTGCAGATCATTCTCCTGTACACACCGCACACCTGCCCCCTTTGCTGTGGCTTCCCTTTGCAATACCGCAAGTGCTTCCGGTTCCTGCGGTGCAATGATCACTGGTATTCCTGCTTTGATAATTCCCGCTTTTTCCTGCGCAATTTCTTCTATGGTATTTCCAAGAATGTTCATGTGATCATAACCGATCCGTGTGATCACCGAAACTACCGGATTTCCCAGTGCATTCGTAGAATCGAGTCTGCCTCCGAGACCGGTCTCCATGATTACAAGATCGCATTTTTGTTCTTTAAAATACAACACTGCCATAAGCACACAATAATCAAACATGGTCGGCATCACACCAAATTCCTGCTCCAGCAGAATGTTGCCGATTCGTGTCACATCTTCTCTGGAAATCTGTTTGCCATCAACCATGATACGCTCTTCAAAATCGATCAGGTGTGGAGAAATAAATGTTCCGACTTTTAATCCGGCTTCCCGGAAAATCGAAGTCAGGAATGCACAGACCGATCCTTTTCCATTGGTTCCCGCCACATGAATAAATGGCATCCCGTTTTGCGGCTGTTCCATCTGCTCTAACATGATTCCGGTAAGTTCCACTCCCGGCCGGTTTCCAAATCGTCTTCCGTTTTCTATCTGATTTAATACTTCTTCATATGAATACATCTTTATTCTCCCCGCAGGTATCTGTGAACCGCTTTCGGCAGCCGGTACCTGACTCACACAAAAATAGGGAGAAGCTTATAAAAAGCTTCTCCCCGTATTCTACTTCTATATGTCGGTTGTTTCAAGTGTAAAATCCTATACCGAAAGGATCACTCCGCCTTCATTTGCATACATGCTGGACACCCCGGCCGTATTGACAATCACGATCTTTTTGAATTTTGCAACTTTTTCAATTGCATCCTTCACAAACTGTGCACGTTCCGGACAATTGCAGTGAGAAATGGCAAGCACACGGTTCTCACAGTTCTTAGTAACTTTAAGCATATCCTCAACCATCTTGGAAAGTGCTTTCTTCATGCCTCTTGCCTGACCAAGCTGCTGGATCGTTCCTTCTTTGGTGGATCCCATTACCGGCTTGATGTTTAAAGTATTTGCCACAAATGCCTTCAGTCCGCTCAAACGACCTGCCTTGCGCAGTGTTTCGAGTGTCTCAATGACAAAAAATGTGTTCATGGAAGAAATGTAAGATTCCACCTCTGTTACAATTTCTTCAAAAGATGCACCGGATTCTTCCAGCTCCTGAATCTTTAATCCGATCAGTGTTTCCCCAATCGATGCCGACTTGGAATTAAATACATGAATCTGCTTGGAATCCTCATGCTCTTCATGGTAAAGCTGTGCTGCAAGTACCGCACTGTTGTACGATCCGCTCAATTTTCCGGACAACGTCACAACATATACATGCTCCGCCTCTCCCTCATAAGCTCTCATATAACGCTCCGGAGACGGGCAGGAAGATTTCGGGCTATGAATACATGCCTTTACTCTCTGTAAGAAATCTCTCTGATTAAAAGTTTCATCATCTGTGATCTGATAGCCATCTACATCCAGCAAAAGCGGCACTGTGCAAAAATGTCCATCTGCCTTTAATTCTTCGGAAAGTTCTCCACAACTGTCAATTACAATTTTATACTGGCTCATATCCATCCCTCTTTTCTAAAATATGTTTATCATTTTATGAAGTGCGTGTGTTTATCATTACTTTATAAAAAGTTTTCTTTTTCTATCACACGTAGTATTCATTACTACATTCATATCATAGCACGGTTTCTAGCATTTGAAAAGAGGGTAATCACATATTTTATAGTTTCTTCATAATTCTTTAGGAAAAGTATACTTTTACAGCCGTTGCCAGAGCTTCAAAATCCGTTCTTCCCATCAGTTCCCGTGCGGAATGCATCGATAAGAGCGGAATTCCAATATCCACCGTGCGGACCGGAAACAGTGTGGATGCAATTGATCCCAGTGTACCACCCCCGCGCACATCCGAACGATTGACAAACCTCTGGTATGCTATTTTATTCTGATCGCAGAGCTGCCGCAGAATTCCGATTGCCTCCGCATCCGTCGCATAAGACTGGGAACATGCCTCTTTGATACAGAATCCATCCCCGAGTACCGGATGATTGGTAATATCCATCTTTTCCTTATGATTCGGGTGCAGTGCATGTGCCACATCCACGGAAAGCAGCATACCTCCATACATGGCACAATCCGTTTCTTCCTCACTGCAGCCAAGCGACCGGTAGATACGCTTTACCATATCATGCAGTAAAATCGATGCCGCCCCCTGTTTGCTGGTATTTCCGATTTCTTCATTATCAAACAGTGCGATCAGATTAATGCCATCGGTCCGCTTTCCCTCCATGATGGCTGCCAGCAATGCTGCAACCGATGTCTGGTTATCCAGCCGCGGGGAAGACAGCAGCGTTTCCTTTATTCCCACATATGCCGGTTCTTCTACACAGTATGTATTCAGCTCAAAATCCAGAATATCTTCCTTTTTCACAGCAAGTTCTTCCGCAAGAAATGACAGAAAATAATCGGTACTCTGCTGTTCTTCTGGCAGCATATCCGCAACCGGCATCAAATCCACCTGATTATTGATTGCCACACCCTTATTCACTTCCCGATTCATATGAATGGCAAGGTTTGGAATAATAAGAATTGGACGATCGGAACGATATAGCATGGTCTTCGGAGCAAATGCATCTTTGCTTCGAACAATCACACGACCTGCAATTCCCAGTGGTCGGTCAAACCATGTATTTAAAATCGGGCCACCATACACTTCTACATTCACCTGTGCATACCGTTCTGTTACAAAGTCTGCATTTGGCTTGATCCGCAGATACGGATAATCTGTATGTGCGGCTGCCATGCGCAGCATATCATCTGCCTGAAAATTCTCCCCGACTGCAAAAGCGTAAAGAGTCGTTCCATGGTGATCCATCATATATTTTCCACCTTTACGAAGCATCCACGCAGATCCATAATCTATTTCTTCAAATCCTACTTCTTTTAATATTTGCTTCGAAACCTCCACACTGTGAAATGGTGATACTCCATTCTTTAATATATTGATCAAAAAATTTTCTTTCATAAAACAATAGCTCCTTTTTTATTTCATATAATTATAAAATACGACTGATCAAAACATACATTTCGATCAGCCGCATACCTTTCTTTATCCGGTTTTAAGAACACTTATAACTGAAATTAGTCATCTGCAGATTATCGATCGATGCACCTTCCCTGTTAAGATGTACGCCAACCGTCAACGGTGACGATACTCCACTTCCAATTGTAAATGTAGCCGTAGAACCACTTACTGAATGCTCCACGCTCGCATCTGTCGTTTCAACCTGATCAATCGGTTGATTAAATTCCATAGTAACCTGAAGTGTTCCCTTGATTCCACTCCAGGAAATATTCCAGCAGGCTTTTCCTCCATTGTTCCATCGATCCCATACATTTGCATATTTTACATCGACATTTCCTGCTCCACTTGCAAGGAAAACTCCCTCTGCGCTCTGCTCCGATAGTATAATAGTTGGTTTCTCATAAGTTTTTTTCATTTATATCTACCTCTTTCGTTTTACTCCGTATATAAAATTTTTCATATTATAGAAAAATATTTTTTCCTTGTCAACACTTTTTCAATTGAAACTTACCATATTTACATGCTACAATATCTTTATATTTATAAATATGTAACAATTTGTTCTACAGGGGGATCTTTATGCTTGCATTACAACTCACCAACACGAAAGACTTTATGAATAAATTTCTCAAAGATGAAATTTTTGACCATTTTCTACTTCAGGAAGGCATTGTCGTTTCTTCTGTAAGCTATGTGATTGATGGAACAATCACGAAAGGATTCTATACGGAAACAGAAGCCGAAGAACTCGGTATCAAAGGCTTCCATTTTCTTCCATTTTCTATGCTCCGTCCACGCATCTTTGATTTGATCAAAGGGAAAAAAGCGCCATCTTCCTTTAAATTTGTCCTGATGCTTTCCCCGGAAAATCAAAAACGCACCATTGAACGGATTAGAAGTTCCTATACCCCGGCAGATATTTCCGCCATGTTCATGAACATCAAATTTCAAAACCAGATGCTTACATTAACAACCGGTATTTCTTACCGCATTTTTTCTACGGATAAGACATTAGAACCAGAATGGGACAAATTTGTCAGACAATTTCTCTCACAACACGACATTTCTTTTGAAGTGCTTTAAAATCCGGCTATTTTACGAAGATTTTGCTTTACATTTCCAATTGGTTATGCTATTCTTAGCATAGTTGCAAGGCAACACAAATATATTGGAGGTACTTTCGATGAACAAAGGTACAGTAAAATGGTTTAACAACCAGAAGGGTTACGGATTCATCACCGCTGAAGACGGACACGATGTATTCGTACATTACTCAGGACTTAACATGGAGGGTTTCAAATCTCTCGAAGAAGGTGCAACAGTGGAATTCGAAATCACTGATGGCGCTAAGGGTCCTCAGGCAGTTAACGTAACAGTAGTGAAATAATTGCCGACTAATCTAGTTTCTATGTACCTTTTTCTTTCTTTAGAATAAGATATTGGATACAACGATTAAAAAAAGGAATGTTGCATTTCTGCAACATTCCTTTTTTTGCGTATGGGAATACCTCTTTAGAAGCATCCACTTATCCATTGTCATTAGTTCTCAAATACCCGTTTGATACTATCATAATGCAGGAAAATTCCCTGGTCTGCAAGTTTCCGGATCTCCTCCGGCGTAGCAAACCTGCATCCGTCTGTT
>DLQV01000080.1:0-1671 GCA_002474415.1 Lachnospiraceae bacterium UBA7598 | reverse complement strand
ACATCTTTTTCCGTAACATCCATTGTATAACGATAAACATCTACAAAATAGTTATCCCCTTCGCCCGGATTTTCTCTGTGATAGGTAAATACATAACCGCCTTCTGCGTTTTTTACGTCCAGTCCGGTCTCTTCTAAAACTTCCCTGCGCACTGCCTCTTCCGATTCTTCGCCTGCCTGCGCAGCTCCACCGGAAACTTCCCACCATCCGGGTGCCCATGCTTTGGTCATTACACGTTTTGTAATCAGAAATTTTCCATCCGGGCGCTTAATTACCCCAAGTACCGTCAAATGATATTCATCATCTGCAAGATTGAAATGATTCCGCTCCATGGTTCTTCCTGTCCGCACTTTATTTTTATCGTAGATATCCCAACGTTCCATTTCCATTCCTCCAATTTTTCATATGCGCCAGCTGCTATGATTCTTTTCTGCCATAGTTTTATAACTGCAACTCTATTCATTATATTGGTTTTAGGAAATGTTTTCAAGTTTCGATTCTATTTAATTCCACTCCGTCATATATTTGCGATACCATTTTGGCAGAAGCTGATTCTGGCACTGCTCATTGTGGCGTTCCCGGATTTCCATAGTGGCAAAATACTGTTTCCATAGCACAGCAAAATAATCCATATGACCCTGTGGAATCTGAAGCCGCTCTCCACTCACCAGGACACAGCTGTGTCCTGCTTCATGTACGGCAGCAAGATTTCGGTTTTCATCGTAGAGAATAAAATTTTCATCCGGAAAACGATCCGAAAAATGCTCCATCATCAGTGGAACCATATTGCATTTTGGTGCAAGCTGCGCCACAAGAATGCTTCCTAGATCCTGAAATCTCACAAATCCCAGCAGCTTATCCAGCTCATTGTTTACCTTGCGGGATAACTCCATCACCCGAAGTGCAAACGGATCGGAAAGCTGATCGGAAATACCGCGTCCCTGTGCAAATGCACGCACCAGATATCCAAGAACTGCTGTCCCCCGGTCCTCTGCAAAATGGCATAATGCATGAAGCAGTGTATCATACACCGGATACCCCAGTCTCGACTGTATACTGTAAACCGTCTTTTGCACTTTCTGGGCATCTGTCTGTACATCGATCTCCCTGGCAAACAAAGTCATTTCTCCTTCACCGGCCGCAATGGAAATACTGTCCGTATAGGGAGCTTTCATTTTATTTTTGCATACAAACGCATCGAAAAGTGCTGTAAAAATTCCTTCCAGAGAATCCTCACATCGAAGCACAATCTGTTCACTCATACTACAAATTTCCCCCTGTCGTCAAACAGTGATAACTGCTCATAGGTCTGCACCGTTCCATCCGAAAGCAGCATCTGCATTGGACGCTCCTGATAAATCAGATTGCGTGTAATATATCCTTCCTCCATACGGGTATGATACATCATCTTTCCTTTGCAGGTGATAAAATACACTGCCCGTTTCAGAACAACACCGATCTTCTTCAAATCCGAAAAATCCAGCTTTGCGTACCGGCGGGCTGCCATAATCCGGCGGGCACTTTTGGTTCCGATCCCCGGCACTCGAAGCAGTGTATAATAATCCGCACGATTAATTTCCACCGGAAACAGTTCCAGATGATGCACTGCCCAATTACACTTCGGATCAATCTGTTCGTTAAAATTCGGATTTTTCTCGGAAAGAAGTTCAT
>DLQV01000113.1:391-6680 GCA_002474415.1 Lachnospiraceae bacterium UBA7598 | reverse complement strand
TCAAATAGTCTGTGCAGTTCTGTTTTGGTAAAAATATATGCAGTGTGCTGTGAAAAGCGATATTTTTGCGTTGGAGCCAAATAACCATAATATCCCTGACTGTTTAAAAATGTTGCAAAGTGTTGGAGATACATGATTCTGGATGATCGTGTTGCATCATTTTCATTAGGACGTTTTTGTGCCCAATCCAAAACAATATTTTGAGTTAATTCATAATTCTTGATATCATATTTTTTACTGAATGTGTCAAAGACATGTAACGCATTATAGCCACCAACATATTCATAGCCGAGAGCCTGTTTCTGCTTTACAAACAAGTCTAACATAGGAGCAAATGGCCCATCAAAGGAACCTACAGTTCTCTTTTTCATAAATCCACCTCCAATCCACACTTAGACAGTTGGTCTATACTGATTCTCAAGTAGATTTCAGTGCTTCCAATATCTGCATGGCCAAGGGTTTGCGATATAATTGGAAGAGGAACATCATTTTCAAGCATTCGTGTTGCCAGTCCGTGTCTGAATGCATGCATTCCTGTGCGTCTATTGGTTGGCGCTTTTATTCCTGCACTTCGCATCTGACGAGGAACAATATTACCAAGCGTACTTAATTCTTCGTAAGGATATTGATGGGATACAAAAATATTTTTCACGTCAGTTTCAGGACGCCCATTTTTTAAATAGTCTATGATAGCCCAACCGACATCATCCGGCATTGGTAACACAAGAGAACGTCCTGTTTTTTTCTGTGAGAATGAAATCAGTTTTTTATCCCAATCAATGTTTGAAAAAGTTAAAGTACGAATATCACTGCTTCTGATGCCAAGTTTTGCGGCAATCAGAAATATTGCATAATTTCGCTTACCTATTGGGTTTGCACGGTCCACAGAACTAAGTATTTGATCAATTTCAGTTGCTGTGAAGGTGCTCGGAATTTTTTGCTGACGAATATTTTTTACATGTGGAACATATTTGGCTAATTGGATGTCGATGTATTGATTATCAAAAGCCCAGTTTAACATTCGGCGAATTTCTCGTAGAGTCTCAGATACATAGGTTGTAGAAAATCTTGCAAGTGATAAAATATACATATTTATAGTTTCTCCAGATACGGATCTGAAATTCCGAATTCCAATATCATAAAGATAATCATGAAAACGCAAAAGCCTCGTACGAAGAGATTTCATAGTATTTTCCGTAAAATGTCGATGGGATTCTTCTTTTAAAAATCCAACAAATATAGACTTTAGCTCTTCCGAAAAAGCTGTTTTTGATGTACAATACTGTCGGAAGATAACGTGAAATTGAACAAAATCTGAGAGCATATTGACTGCTCTTGTAATGCGGTACATCGAATCACGATTTTCCAGTGATTCAGCATAAACATCCTGAAGAAAGTGTTGACGAAAATCTTCTGTGAATTCTTGATCCGGTTGATTCATTGCATAGGATATCATATTGTTCCATATTTTATTGTAAGTTTGAATTTGACAATTACTATAGTCTTTTTGCTGCATCACCTCCTTCAGTTTAGAAATATAGATTTGCAATTCTGATGTAAAAACCTTTTTTGCCCCTTCCATATATGTTTTCTCCTTTCTCTGCTAATGATGGTAGGTATAATAATCACAATAGCAGAAAAATGAAGAAAAATGTTGATATATATATATTAAAAATACTAATAATGAAAGGAAAGAGTCCTATGACTCAACATAATATATGACTTATAAAAAACTGATCATAACGGAGAAACCGTCGGTTGCCCAGGAATTTGCAAAAGTTCTTGGGGTAAGCGGGGGCCGCAGAGATGGCTATCTGGAAAATCAGAAGTATGTGATCACCTGGTGTGTGGGACATCTGGTCGGGATGGTATATCCAGAAAGTTATGATATAAAATACAAAAAGTGGAAACTGGAAGATTTGCCATTTCTTCCAAAAGAATATAAGTATGATGTAATCAAAGAAGTCAGCCGGCAGTATGATGTGGTTCACGGAATGTTGATGCGTGAAGATATTGACCGTGTCTACTGGGCAGGAGATGCCGGAAAAGAAGGACAGACGATCGAGGAAAATATCCGCAATTTCGGCGGTGTGCGGGATGGCATGGAGGAACTCCGGGTCTGGATCGATTCGCAGACAGAGGAAGAGATCCAACGGGGAATCCGGGAAGCAAAACCAATGTCTGCCTATGAAAATCTCGGAAAATCCGGTATTATGCGCACCATTGAAGATTATGCCATGGGAATTAATTTTTCCCGTGTGATGTCGGTAAAGTATGGAGGCTTGTTAAACAATGCGGCAGGAACCCGTTCCTATACTGCTATTGCGGTTGGACGCGTGATGACCTGTGTGCTTGGGATGGTTGTGATCCGTGAGAGGGAAATCCGCAATTTTAAGGAGACACCGTTTTATCGTGTTGTCGGAAATTTCACAGATGCACATGTCCAGGGTGAGTGGAAAGCCGTCGAGGGATCGGGGTACTTTGCATCGCCGCTTTTGTATAAGGAAAATGGATTTCGGGAAAAGAAGGATGCGCTGGCATTGATTGACCGTGTGCAGGGACATCCTGCGATTGTGGAGTCCATCGAAAAAAATATTTCCAGAAAACGGGCACCGTTACTATTTAATCTGGCAGAGCTGCAGGCAGAATGTGCAAAACGATTCAAGATCAGCCCGGATGAGACCTTACAGGTGGCGCAGGATCTGTATGAACGGAAACTGACAACCTATCCGCGTACCGATGCGCGTGTGCTTTCCACCCCGGTGGCAAAGGAGATTCAAAAAAATATCAGCCGTCTGCGGGGATATGAGCCGACTTCACATTTTGTGGAGCAGATCCTGGACAAAAAACTGTATGGAAATATTGCAAGAACGCAGTATACCGATGATTCGAAAGTGACGGACCACTATGCGATCATTCCGACCGGCCAGCTCACGGAGCTTGGCAAACTGAATTCTTTGCAGAAATCGGTATTTGATCTGATCGTGCGAAGATTTCTCAGTGTGTTTTATCCGGCGGCAGAATATCAGAATGTAAAAATGACGGTTGCTGTAGATGTGGAGGAAAAGAAGGAACGTTTTTATGCGTCCGCACGTGTGTTAAAGACACCCGGTTATTTAGAGATTGCGGGGATTCCAAAGAAAGAGGAAGAAGATTCGGATCCGAAGGAACTGTTGCATCTGGCAGACCGGCTGAAAAAAGGTGATGAAATTTCTGTGGATGGATATGAGGTGAAAGAGGGAAAAACTTCACCACCGAAGCGGTATACCTCCGGTTCCATGGTGCTTGCCATGGAAAATGCAGGACAGCTGATTGAGGATGAGGAGCTTCGGGAACAGATCAAAGGTTCGGGAATCGGTACTTCTGCCACCCGCGCGGAGATTATCAAGAAACTGGTCCGCATCCATTATCTCAATCTGAATAAACGGACGCAGGTGCTCACACCGGAAAATCTCGGAGAGATGGTATTTGAGGTGGTGAGCATGACCGTTCCGGCACTTTTGAATCCAAAGATGACAGCTTCCTGGGAAAAAGGGCTTGATGGAATTACACAGGGAACCGTAGATTTCTGGGATTATCGGACAAAACTGGAAGATTTCATCCGGGCCGAAACAGAAAAGATGATCGGACAGGATCTGCGGGAGCCACTTGCGGAGCGCATTAGTAATTTTGCCGGGAAAAATGCAAGAGGTGCCGGTGCGAGAAGAAAGATTGGTGTTAAATGTCCGGCATGCGGCGGAGAACTTGTAACCACGCCATTTGGCTATGGATGTGCAAATTACAAGAATGATAAATCAGGATGTAATTTTAATATTGGCGAAATTGCAGGTGTCCAGCTGAGTGAGGAACAGGTAAAAGAACTTATCGAACAGGGGCATACCCAGACCATCCGTGGGTTTAAATCCAAGGCGGGTAAGCGGTTTGACGCGCAACTTAAGATAAATAAGGATGATGAAGGAAAAGTTAATATTACATTTGATTTTTCTGACGTTGAACCGGAAATTATTCCGGAGGTAAAGTGTCCGGTATGTGGCGGACAGATAAAAAAGACCTCCTTCGGCTATGGATGTGTGAATTTTTCACCGGAAGACGAGCATAGCTGCCGGTTTTCGATTGGAACGATCGCTGGAAAAACACTGCCGGTCACTGCGGTAAAACAGCTTCTGACGGATGGACATACGGATACCCTGCGTGGGTTTAAATCAAAAACTGGTAAAAAATTTGATGCCTGTCTGAAACTGGAGAAAACCGAAGAGGGAAAGACGAATATCGTATTTGATTTTGACAGTGTGGAACAGAAAGTGATCCGCGATGTGAAGTGTCCCCTCTGCGGAGGCGAGATCATAGCAACCTCTTTCGGTTATGGATGTGCTAACTATAAGCCAGGCGATGAGAACAGCTGCCGGTTTTCCATTGGAAAGATGGCAGAGAAATCTTTTACGGAAGCACAGGTCCGGCAGCTTTTAAACGATGGCATTACAGAAACCATGCGTGGTTTTAAGTCAAAAACGGGAAAGAAGTTTGACGCCCGCGTAGCTCTCGCAAAAGATGAAAACGGAAAAGTAACTGGACTGAAATTTGATTTTAACAATGTGGAGCCAAAGAAAGTAAAAGATGTGAAGTGCCCGAAGTGCGGCGGGGATATTGTAGTGGCACCGTTTGGATTTATGTGTGCCAATCACAAAAAAGATGATAAGGAAAGCTGCAGCTTTATGATTGGAAGTATCGCAAGTGTACGGCTGAAAGAAGCGCAGGTGAAAGAACTTCTGACGAAAAAGAAGACGGAGGTAATATCGGGATTTGTTGCAAAGACCGGTATGAAATTCGATGCACCGCTGAAACTGACGGATGAAGGGGAGATTGTGTTTGATTTTCCGGAGAAACCGAAACCGGAAGAGACAGCCGTGCCATGCCCGAAATGTGGCAAAATGCTGATGAAGACGCAGTGGAGGTATGAATGTGCGTGCGGATTTAAAATCTGGCATACCGTTGCTAAAGTGGAACTTTCCGAAGAAGTAATGAAAGAACTACTGACGACAGGAAAGACGAAGCAGAAGATTACCGGATTTACCTCGAAAGCAGGCAATACATTCGATGCCTGTCTGAAATATGAAAATGATCAGATTTCGTTTGATTTTGACAATCCGGGGGAGGCACCACCGAAAGAAACAGCAACTCCGGAAGAGAAGGAAACTTCAGAAGAAAATACTATCAATAGTCAGAAAATATAAGGAGATTTAAGAAATGGAAAACGCAAAAATCAAAAACATGTATGATTTATCACAGTCTATCGCGGGAGAGTATCTTTCACAGTTTACGTATCCGTGGGAAGCATTGAAAGGCATCAGCGATTTTATCAAAAAGCTTGGACCGACACTTGATCCGGAAATTTATGAGAAACGTGGAGAAAATATCTGGGTGGCAAAGAGTGCAACTGTTGCGCCGACGGCATGTCTGAATGGCCCTTTAATTATCGATGAGGATGCTGAGATCCGTCACTGTGCATTTATCCGCGGCAGCGCGATCATCGGTAAAAACTGTGTGATCGGCAATTCCACAGAGTTGAAGAATGTAATCATCTTTGATAATGTGCAGTTGCCACATTATAACTATGTTGGTGATTCTATTTTGGGATTTAAGTCACATATGGGTGCTGGCTCGATCACATCGAATGTAAAGAGTGACAAAACACTTGTGCATGTAAAGGGAACAGACCCGGAGACAAATGAGCAGTTTGATCTGGAAACCGGTTTGAAGAAATTTGGAGCAATGCTTGGAAATTATGTAGAAGTAGGTTGTAATTCGGTGCTCAATCCGGGTACAGTCATTGGTTCAAACAGTAATGTCTATCCGCTTTCCCCGGTACGTGGATTTGTACCGGCAGAAAGCATCTATAAGACGGGCGGCGTGATCGTAAAGAAACACGCGTAAGTAGTTAGTTTGTATCAATGCGGGCAGATTGTGCTGCCTGTCGGGCGGCTTCCAATATGAGCAGTGTAGTGTATTGGTTGTCGCTTGCGTATGTAACAGAGTCCAGATCACCCGTGATCTGCAGCTGTTCATTGATGGCATCCACAGAAGGTGTTAAAAGCGGATACATGGCGGTGACGGTTTCGTTTGTGTTTGTCACTTCGATATGTGTGACCGCATGCTTGTCGATGGTCGTCTGTAATTCCAGCGCTGTGCCACCGAGATTTAACTGCGACGTGTAGACACCTGGCTGGTATGTGGCAAAGGTCTCTGTTGAGACGCTTGTGTCCGTGGTATCTTTTTCGTCCTCTTTTGGCGA
>DLQV01000113.1:0-331 GCA_002474415.1 Lachnospiraceae bacterium UBA7598 | reverse complement strand
GATGCCAAGAACGATAAATATGCCAGTGTAAATGAGTTCTTTTGATTTTAAGACGATGATTTTCGTTTTGGATGACATAATAAAAAACTCCCTGTTCAGAATTAGTATAATATATTCTGAACAGGGAGTTTTTATTACCTTTCAATTTGGAAAATCGATTCTTACAAAGAAGAATATCCGTGACTGTTGATGATTCCCTTGATTGGGATGCCGGCTTTGCAGAGTGGGCAGTCAGCCGCAGAGTGTGTCTCGTAATTCGGGATATCCTCGGTACGGAAGATGGTGTTGATCTGTTCGCCGTGGATTTCATCGGCAGCAGAGAAGATCGAAG
>DLQV01000119.1:1319-3792 GCA_002474415.1 Lachnospiraceae bacterium UBA7598 | reverse complement strand
AGCAGATCAGCGCGATGATGATCTCACGGGAGGAGATGCGTTTTCCGGTGTTTATGTCAGGAGTTTCTGTTTTTGGTGTCTCATCGGATACATCATTTTTGCCGGACAGGGTCCGTTTTTTAAGTCCGTCGGATACACGTTTCACCATGGCGGCAACCATATTTACGGCAGTGGATACGGCACCGAGGATAATCAGAATGGAAATTAACGGTGTCATAAATCCTTTTCCAATGCCGTTTTGTACCATAAGCAGTGTCGGTACGCTGGTACCTGCCATATCCGGGCTTGTGGAAACGGTCATAATTCCGAGACAGACCATCGTCATCATCAACGCGTTGATGATAAAGCCGAGTCCCATGCTTTTGACTGCATCGCCCGGTTTTTTGAATACTTTGGCGTGCTGGACAAATACCGCAATGTTTGCCAGCTGGAACGTTCCGTAAAGGAATGCGGAGTAAAGTGCCTTTCCGAATGGTTGTGTGGATGTTGTCATCTGCTGTGCGGTTGCACGGATGGCAGACCATCCGTGGATGATATTCGGAATGTATACAATCAGAAGCCCGGCAATGATGCAGATGGAAAGCACGGAGGCGACGCGGCGCACGAGATCGGTGCCAAAAATGGCAACGATAAAGATAAAAACGCCGATGATCAGTGTGCAAAGCAGGTACGGAAGCCCGGTCAGTGTGCTTAATGTTGCACCGCCGGTCGCAAAGGCAACAGCCGGAGCGACACACATGACACAGATGTAGAGCACTTCAAACAGATTGGAAAAAACAGGGGCGAATTTTCCGTAAAAAGCATTATTGTAAGAACGGTAATCGTACACTTCGTGTTTCCGGGCAAAGCGCATGCCGTATGCAAAAAAGATGCCGTTGTAGAGCATGGCAAGTGCAGGCATGATCAGGCACCAGATGCCAAATCGTACATAGTAACTGTAAATCTGGGCGCCGGAGGCAAATCCGCCGCCGAAATGCGTGGTGAACCAGACAAAGGCAACACCAAAGATGATGGAAGATGTGCCGGTGCCGGCAGAAGTTTTTTTATTCATTTATCCTTTTGCCTCCCGTTCCTGTAATTTCTGCATGGCGTCTTTCAGCATTTCTTTGGTCACCTTATATGGATAGTGTCTGATATCGGACATTTCCGGGATGCGGTTCGTGCTTTCCTTCCACTGTTCCTCTGTGATCTCAATCTGTGCGAGGGAGGTAGGAAGCTGCAATTGTTTGTTTAATGTATAGATTTTTTCAAATTCTTCGTACTGCTGGTCGACAAGCAGTGCTAAAAGCACGCCAAATCCCACGACTTCTCCGTGCAGATGTTTTTCTTCAATGACCGGATAACTGGTCAGCGCATAAAAGATGGCGTGTGCCAGCCCGCTGTTGTAATCCGGTGTGAAATCTTTTGTCAGGAAAATGGATGCAATTCCGGTCGTCACGACAATGGCAAGGACAACCTGTTCGACATCGTAGGTACACAGTCCTTTTTTGTGATCTTCGAGCGCTTTGACACCGTATTGTAACAGCGGGTCGCGGCACATAACGCTGAGTGCTACACCCAGAGAGGTAAAATGTTCCAGTCGTTCCCCGCGGGAAGAGATGGTTGCCTCGTAGTATTTGGCATAGGTATCGCCAATGCCCGCCCACATATACTGTGCAGGTGCTTTGGCAATGATTTCCGTGTCGATAAATGCGTGCATGGCAGGCCTTACAAAAAAGTTTGGTTTCAAAAATGTGCCGTCCTCGTTGTACATGATGGATACCGAAGTACAGGCTGCACAGTTGGAGGCGATGGTCGGGAACGTAAAGACCGGCTTATCGTCGGTGATACACAGACATTTTACGGTGTCTAAAGCTTTTCCGCCGCCCACGCCAAAGACCATATCAGCTTCGTGATAGACGGGAAGTTGCCGCAGTTTTTCCACGGTTTCGTAGGTACAGTCATTGCCGTACAGTTCGACACCAATGATTTCTAAGTTTGTTTTTGCTACATATGTGCGGATTTTTTCTTCCGCTGCTGCAAGTGCACGTCTGCCTCCGATCAGAAGCACGGTTTTTCCGTAGGATTCACAGACCGGTCCGATTTTATCGTAGATGTGATCGCCGATGGAATAGCTCGGCAGATGCACTTCGTAATTTTCTAATTTCATAGGTTCTCCTTTATTTTCGATATATACACAGTTTATACCAATTGCCTGTTACTGTTCAATAGAAACTTTCGGGATTTTGTCGCCGCAAAAAATAAAAATGTAAAACCTGCTTGATATAAAATGTAAAGCACACTATACTTTACGGCGTATAGTAAACCTGATAAAAATCCGTGAGGAGGAAAGAGAAAGAATGAAAACAGAACGAAAGAAAATCCGTCCGGATTATTATGATAAATTCAGCTGCATTGCCGGTCAGTGTCCGATTACCTGCTGTCAGGAGTGGAAGATTGCGGTGGATGCGGATACGAACCGCAGATGGAAGAA
>DLQV01000119.1:184-1219 GCA_002474415.1 Lachnospiraceae bacterium UBA7598 | reverse complement strand
TCTGGAAATACAAAAAATTGCGGGAAAAATCTCAGCGCTTACACCTGTATGAAAGATGGAATCCGGGTTATCCGGCTGGACGAGGAGCATCGGTGCCCGTTTCTTGCCAAAGATAAACTGTGCCGTCTGGTTTCGGCATATGGGGATTCGATTCTCTCGGAAACCTGCACGACCTTTCCGAGGGAAGTGCACCGGTTTGCAGATCATGAAGAAGATACATTGATGCCGGGGTGTCCGGCGGTGATTGATCTGTGGAGAAACAAAGAGATTACGTTTCCATCTGTTATGCACTGCAACGTGGATATTTCACATAAGACAGCGTTGAAAGAGGAAGCAAAACATGCAACCTATGTGGAAAACAGTGGAACCCCAGCCGCGTTTCTGATCCGGGAACAGATTCTGACGTTACTGGGCGATCATGCGGTTTCCATCGAGGAGGCTCTGCTGGAAAGCTTTTATATTCTATTGGAATTGTATAAAAATCAGTCCGTCACACCGGAACTGGTGGAAGAGTATTTTTCTCCGGAGACACTGCGGGAACTGCGCACTGCAATCACACAGGCAAAGGAAACTATCTCCGCGCTGGAGACCTGGGAAGAGTGTAATGAGCTTCTGCAGGATCTGGCGGTCAATTACCGGAAAGAGGGATTGTATGAGAATTTTTTGGACCCTGTGATTACACAGGCAGAATATTTTTCAGAAATTTCCGGAAGGCAGGGAATTCATGCGGGAGAAGATATGGATGACACTAAGGGGCAAAATGGGTCAGGACAGCTTCTGGAACGGTGGAGCCAGTTCCGGAATGTATTTGCATCGTATGAACCGCTGTTTCGGAATTTCCTCAGAAACGAAGTTTTTTCGGATCTGGTTTTGCCGGAGAATTTTGAAGCGGGGCAGGAGGCGGCAGAGGATCTGGAGCACATGGTGCTGCAGATGCAGTGGATTGCGATTGCGTATACGGCAATCCGGCAGAGCCTGTTTTTGAAATGGAGTCTGGATGCAGATGGGATACCGGCAGATACCGTACTTGGTTAT
>DLQV01000119.1:0-158 GCA_002474415.1 Lachnospiraceae bacterium UBA7598 | reverse complement strand
CGGTTATGAGACGGTGCGGGATTATATGGTGGTGATTTCGCGTATGACCGGGTATGAGGATGAGGATATCCGCGAGTATCTGGAGAATAGTTTTGCGGAACTTATATGGGATTGGGGATATTTTGCATTGATCATTTAAATTGCTGGTTAACTGCGTG
>DLQV01000240.1:580-16696 GCA_002474415.1 Lachnospiraceae bacterium UBA7598 | reverse complement strand
GTCAGATTGTCTGCATAATATTCGCAGGAATCATCAAATCCGTAAGTGATGATCTGCTGTGGAAGTCCGGCGGTCAGTTCCTGATAGTTTGCAATTTCTCCGTTGATAATGGTTGCACCGTCTGCCAGGGTGTTGCCGGCAAAGGTATGGAAAGAATGACGGATGTCATTGATATCCTTGAAAAAATCCAGATGTTCCGCTTCTACATTTAAGATAATGCTGTACTTTGGACGGAAATTGAGAAAACTGTTGGTGTATTCACAGGCTTCCGATACAAAGACTTCGGAATGGCCGACACGCAGATTCCCTCCGATGGATGGAAGAATTCCACCAACGGTAATGGTCGGATCTGATTTGGCAGCAAGCAGAATTTCACTGATCATGGAAGTTGTGGTTGTTTTTCCGTGAGTTCCGGCAACGGCAACGGAATTGTTGTAGTTGTCCATAATCTGTCCGAGCAGTTGTGCACGGGAGAGCATTGGCAGTCCCTTGGATTTTGCCTCTGCAAATTCCGGATTATCCGGGTGGATTGCAGCAGTGTAGACGACTAAGTCAATACCTGGAATGATATTTTCGGCACGTTGTCCATAAAAAATCTGGGCACCTTTGGATGTAAGCATACGGGTCAGATCAGATTCTTTGGCATCGGATCCGGAAATTGTAAATCCTTTTTCCAAAAGAATTTCTGCGAGTCCGCTCATGCTGATTCCGCCAATTCCGATAAAATGAATGTGGATGGGTTCGTTAAATTTTAATTTATACATCAGGATTACCTTCCTATTTATTTAAAGTTTTTTTCTATTATACCACTCAATAACAAAAGGCGCACCCGAAAACACATTGTGCAATATGCCAAAAAATAAGAAAAAATATCAACAATTTTGTATAAAGTGTTGTACACAAAAAGATAATATGCTATACTAATACTTAGTTAAGAAATAAATATAATATTTAGAACAGACGAGGAGTGATGACGTGATTAAGAAAGAAATGATAGCCATGCTTTTAGCTGGCGGTCAGGGCAGCAGACTTGGAGTTCTGACATCGGACGTCGCCAAACCGGCGGTAGCATTTGGCGGCAAGTACAGAATTATCGATTTTCCACTCAGCAATTGTATCAATTCCGGAATTGATACGGTTGGTGTGCTGACACAGTATCAGCCACTTCGGCTGAATACGCATATCGGCATTGGTATTCCGTGGGATCTCGATCGTAACAATGGTGGAGTAACAGTACTTCCACCGTATGAGAGAAGCAACAACAGTGAATGGTATACCGGCACAGCCAATGCCATTTATCAGAACCTGCGTTATATGGAAAGCTATAATCCGGAATATGTTCTGATTCTTTCCGGGGATCATATCTACAAGATGGATTATGAGGTCATGCTGGATTTCCATAAGGCAAATCATGCGGATGTGACGATTGCAACGATGCCTGTTTCCATGGAGGAGGCAAGCCGTTTCGGAATCGTGATTGCAGATGAGAACAAAAAGATCCAGGATTTTGAAGAAAAACCGGAGAAACCGCGGAGCAATCTGGCATCTATGGGAATTTATATTTTCTCCTGGAAAGTATTAAGAGATGCACTTATTGCATTAAAAGATCAGCAGAGCTGTGATTTCGGAAAACATATTATTCCGTATTGCTTCAAAAACAACAAGAGACTTTTTGCATATGAGTTCAATGGTTACTGGAAAGATGTAGGAACGCTTGGCTCCTACTGGGAAGCAAACATGGAACTGATCGATCTGATTCCGGAATTTAATCTTTATGAGGAATTCTGGAAGATTTATACGAAGTGCGATACGATTGAACCGCAGTACATAGCACCGGGGGCAAAGGTGGAACGCTGTATTATTGGGGAAGCAGCAGAAATTCATGGAGCGGTGATCAATTCGGTGATCGGACCCAACGTATATATCGGACCGGGGGCTGTCGTGCGGGATTCCATTATTATGAAGGATACCAGCATCGGCAGGGATGTAACGATTGATAAATCCATTATTGCAGAGAACTGCAGAATAGAAGATGGGGTAACACTGGGAATAGGAGAAGCGGCACCAAACAAATTAAACGAAAGTGTTTATTCCTTTGGACTGGTAACAATTGGAGATGATTCTGTTGTTCCGGAGAATGTAAAGGTAGGAAAAAATACAGCGATCTCCGGCGTTACAACAAAAGAAGATTATCCGGACGGGGTATTGGCAAGCGGCGAAGTAATTATTAAGGCAGGTGACAGAAAATGAAAGCAGTAGGAATTATTTTGGCGGGTGGCAATAGCAACCGGATGGGAGAACTGTCCAGAAAGCGTGCAATTCCGGCGATGCCGGTCGGCGGAAGTTTCCGCTGCATTGACTTTGTACTGAGCAATATGAGCAATTCACATGTACAGACAGTCGCAGTGCTTACGCAGTACAATTCCCGTTCATTGAATGAACATTTAAGTTCTTCAAAATGGTGGGATTTCGGAAGAAAACAGGGAGGCCTGTTTTTATTTACACCGACGGTTACAGCAGAAAACAGTGACTGGTATCGCGGCACAGCAGATGCCATGTATCAGAATATTGATTTTCTGAAGAATCGTCATGAACCGTATGTGATTATATCCAGCGGCGATTGCGTGTACAAGATGGATTACAATGACTTATTGGAGTTTCATATTGCAAAAAAAGCAGATATTACCATTGCCTGCAAGGATATGCCGGCAGATGCGGATGTCAGTCGTTTCGGAGTTGTTCGCATGAACGAGGATTCCCGAATCACGGATTTTGAGGAAAAACCGCTGGTGGCACAGTCCAATACGATTTCCACGGGTGTATATATTATCCGGAGAAGACAGCTGATCGAGATCCTTGAAAAATCGGCGGAAGAAAACCGCTTTGATTTTGTTACGGATGTGCTGGTACGTTATCGCAATGTTAAGCGTGTGTATGGATATAAACTGAATAGTTACTGGAGTAATATTGCAAGTGTAAATGATTACTTCCGCACAAATATGGACTTTTTGAAACCGGATGTAAGAAAGTACTTTTTCCGCGAGGAACCGAAGATTTATTCGAAAGTGGACGATCTTCCACCTGCAAAATACAATATGGGATCGGATGTCAGCAACAGCCTGATTGCCAGCGGATGTATTGTAAACGGCAGGGTAGAAAATTCTGTTCTGTTTAAAAAAGTATTTGTAGGAAAGAATTGCGTGATTAAGAATTCAATTATTTTGAATGATGCATATATTGGCGATAATACGCATGTAGAAAACTGCATTGTGGAGAGTCATGGAACACTTCGGGCAAATACATTTTATTCCGGAGACGATGCTGTCCGGATTGTTGCAGAAAATAACGAAAGATATATGCTCTAGGGAGAGACTAGAAGGGGGATACATATGCAGATTACAGACGTTAGAATTCGCAAAGTGGAAAAAGAGGGTAAGATGAAAGCCGTGGTATCTATCACGATTGATGATGAATTTGTCGTACATGATATCAAAGTGATCGAAGGAGAAAAGGGATTGTTTATCGCAATGCCGAGCCGGAAAGCCGGAGACGGAGATTTCCGGGATATCGCACATCCGATCAATTCCGCGACAAGGGATCAGATTCAGGGATTGATACTGAAAAAATATGAAGAGGTCTTGCAGGAGAAGGAATAAACGATTAAAATAAGAGAAATGGGACTGTGGAGTAATCCATGGTCCTTTTTCTTAATTTTTAAAAGGAGAATTGGATACATGTTTTTAATTGCAGGACTGGGAAATCCAGACAAAAAATACGAAAAAACGAGACATAATATTGGATTTGATACCGTCGATGCACTGGCAGAAAAATACAACATCAGCATCACGGAGAAAAAACATAAAGCGCTGTGCGGAAGCGGTGTGATCGAAGGCGTAAAAGTCATCCTGGCAAAACCGCAGACCTATATGAACTTAAGCGGAGAGAGTATTGCAGAAATTGTGAATTTCTATAAGCTCGATCCGGAAAGCGAAATGCTGATTATTTTTGACGACATTTCTTTGGCACCGGGAAATATACGTGTGCGTAAAAAAGGCAGCGCAGGTGGGCATAATGGAATTAAAAGCATTATTTCGAGTGTGGGAACCCAGAACTTTATGCGCATCAAAGTTGGTGTGGGGGAAAAGCCACAGGGATGGGATCTGGCAGATTATGTGCTCGGACACTTTTCTGAGGAAGACCGTGCAAAGGTGGAAGAAGCCATACGGGACGCGGAAGATGCTGCAGTTCTGATGATTCAGGGAGATGCAGACAAGGCAATGAATGATTTTAATGCAAAAAAGCAGGAGAATACAAAGTAAGTGAAAGCATTTGTAGAACCGCTGCAGGAATTGAGCGGATATGAAGATATGACAAAAGCGGCCATGCAGCCGGGACTGGTAACCATCAGTGGCTGTATTGATGCCCAGAAACCACATATGATCTATACGCTTGGCAGGACACGCAGCCGGCGGCTGATTGTGACCTTTCATGAGCAGAAAGCGAAAGAATTGTACGAAGATTATCGTTTTTTTGATCCGTCGGTGGTGTACTATCCGGCGAAGGATGTGCTGTTTTATCAGTCGGATATCCGTGGAAACCTTCTTACCGCAGAGCGGATCAGTGCATTGCGGGCAATTCATGAAAATGAGCAGGTGACAGTGATCACAACGTTTGACGCTCTGATGAATACGATGCCAAGGGCCACGCAGGTGTGGGACAGTGTATTGCATATCACACAGGGAGATACGCTGGATCTGGATGCACTTGTGGAGCAGCTGGTGCGGATGGGATATGAACGGCAGTACCAGGTGGATAATATCGGTCAGTTTGCATTAAGAGGTGGAATTCTTGATATTTTTCCACTGACGGAAGAAAATCCGGTCCGTATCGAACTGTGGGATGATGAAGTTGATACACTCCGCACGTTCGATGTGGAAAGTCAGAAATCCATCGAAAATATTGAAACACTTGTGATATATCCGGCATGTGAACTGGTTCTCTCCGAGGAAGAAAAAGCAGAAGGTATCCGCAGACTGTTAAAGGAAGCAGAAGCATTTTCCGATAAATTGCGGAAAGAAATGAAAACTGAGGAAGCCTACCGGGCGCTGTCACAGGCAAAAGAGCTGGCACAGGAATGGGAAGAATTGTCGGAAACCGCGGGAATGGATGCTTTTTTATCCTATTTTTGCAGGGAGCGGTGGAGCCTTTTAGACTATTTTGATCCGGCAGATACATTTGTGTTTTTTGATGAGCTGAGCCGGAGTGCAGAACGCGGACGGCAGACGGAACTGGAATTTTCGGAGAGCATGAAGCAGCGTCTGGAAATGGGGTACATTCTGCCGGGACAGATGAACGAACTGTTTGGCTATAAGGAGATGATGGGAAGGCTGGAAAAGTATTCCTGTTATGCGGTTTCCGCACTTGATATCAAGACCTGCGGATTAAAATCCAACGGGCAGTTTGGCATTCATGTAAAGAGCGTAAGTGCATACAACAACAGCTTTGAACTTCTGATTGCGGATTTGAAAAAATACAAAAAGAACGGGTATCGTATCATACTGCTTTCCGGTTCCCGCACGCGAGCAAAGCGTCTGGCGGAGGATATTTTAAACGAAGGACTCAACTGTTTTTATACCGAAGATTATGATCATGACCTGGTGGCAGGGCAGATCATGGTCTGCTATGGCAAGGTACATCAGGGGTATGAATATCCGATCCTGCAGTTTGCGGTGATTACGGATACGGATATTTTCGGAGAAGAAAAAAAGAAAAAGAAACGGCATCGCACCTATGAAGGAGAAAAGATCCAGCAGTTTACGGATCTGAGTGTCGGGGATTATGTTGTGCATGAAAATCACGGACTCGGTATCTACAAGGGCATTGAAAAGATTGAAGTCGACCGCAAAGTCAAAGATTACATTAAGATCGAATATGCGGGAGGTTCCAATCTGTATATTCTCGCAACACAGCTTGACCAGATCCAGAAATATGCAGGAAAAGATGCAAGAAAACCAAAGCTCAATAAACTTGGAAGCCAGGAGTGGACAAAAACCAAGGGAAAAGTGCGTGGAGCCGTGCGCCAGATCGCACAGGATCTGGTGAAATTATATGCCGAGCGAGAAGAACAAAATGGCTATATGTATGGGCCGGATACGGTATGGCAGAGAGAGTTTGAAGAACTGTTTCCGTTTGAGGAGACCGAAGATCAGGTGCTTGCCATCGATGCAACCAAGCGGGATATGGAGAGCCATAAGATCATGGACCGTCTGATCTGTGGGGATGTCGGCTATGGAAAGACGGAGATTGCAATCCGTGCTGCATTTAAAGCAGTGCAGGAAAACAAACAGGTGGCATATCTTGCACCGACAACCATTCTTGCCCAGCAGATTTATAATACATTCTCCCAGAGAATGAAAGATTTTCCGGTGCGTGTAGATCTGTTGTGCCGTTTTCGCACGGCAGCCCAGCAGAAGAAGACCATTGGTGATTTAAAAAAAGGTCAGGTGGATATTATTGTGGGAACACACCGGATTCTGTCAAAAGATGTGCAGTTTAAAGATCTTGGGCTTCTTGTTGTGGACGAGGAACAGCGGTTTGGTGTGGCACACAAAGAAAAAATCAAACAGCTGAAAACCAATGTGGATGTGCTGACACTTACGGCCACACCGATTCCGCGGACGCTTCACATGAGCCTGATCGGAATCCGGGATATGAGTGTTTTAGAGGAACCCCCGATGGATCGTGTCCCGATTCAGACGTATGTCATGGAATATAATGAGGAACTGGTCCGGGAGGCAATCACACGGGAACTTGCCCGTGGCGGACAGGTATATTATGTGTACAATAAAGTGAGGGATATTGACGAGGTGACGTCACGGATCCAGGAACTGGTGCCGGAAGCAAACGTGGCATTTGCTCATGGACAGATGCGGGAAAACCAGCTCGAAGATATCATGTACCGTTTTATCAATGGGGAGATCGATGTCTTGGTTTCCACAACGATCATAGAGACGGGGCTGGATATTTCAAATGTCAATACCATGATTATCCATGACGCGGATAATATGGGACTTTCCCAGTTGTATCAGCTGCGGGGGCGGGTCGGCAGATCAAACCGCACGGCGTATGCATTTCTCATGTACCGCAGAAATAAAATGCTCAAAGAAGTGGCAGAAAAACGGCTGGCTGCCATCCGGGAGTATTCGGATCTGGGCAGCGGATTTAAGATTGCCATGCGGGATCTGGAGATCCGCGGAGCCGGAAATCTGCTGGGTGCAGAGCAGAGCGGACATATGGAGGCGGTTGGATATGATCTGTACTGCAAGATGCTTCACGAGGCAGTCAAAGAGGCTCGTGGTGAGGCACCGGCAGAACAGTTTGAGACTTCGGTTGATATCCGTACGGATGCATTTATTCCGTCTACATATATCGCAAATGAGTCACAGAAACTGGATGTGTACAAGCGGATCGCCGGGATTGAGACAGATGAGGAAGCGGAGGAAATGCTTGAGGAATTGATCGACCGGTTTGGAGAACCACCGAAATCCGTACAGAATCTTCTGACAATTGCCAGACTGAAAGCGGATGCCCACAGGGTATATATTAAGGAAATTGTTCAAAAAGAGGATATGCTAAAAATCCTGATGTACGAAAAGGCAAAGATTCATGCAGAGAGGATTCCGGAGCTGGTAAAAATGTTTGCCCCATCGCTGAAATTTGCGGCGGATCCGAAGGGACCGTACTTCACCTATCGCCTGGGAGCCAACTCAAGAGAAAAGAACAGGGAAATCCTGGAAGTTCTCAGACATTTATTGGAACAAATACACGCTTTTTTATGTACAGAGTCCTAAAAATACTTGCCTGATGTAGGGAAAAGAATTATAATACACTGGTATATAGGTGAAAAGAAACTCCTGGGAGGAACTATGAAAGCAAAAAAAGTTACAGCGATTATTTTAGCCGGTGCAATCTGTGCAGCAGCTTTCACCGGATGTGGTATAAATACAAGTGCGACGGCAGCAAGCATGAAAAACCAGACCGTCACAATGGGGATGGCAAATTTTACATGCCGCTATCAGCAGGCAAATGTAGAAGATTATTATAAGAGTATGCTCGGAGCAAAGAGCAGCAGTGAGCTGTGGAGCAAGGATTTGTATGGAAACGGAACAACCATGGAAGACAGCATGAAAGATTCTGTTATGGAACAGCTCCATGAGATGTATACTCTGCAGGCTCATATGAAAGACTATAATGTGAGTGTATCAAAAGAGGAAAAAGCAGCAATAAAAAAAGCCGCAGAGCAGTTTATCAGTGATAATTCCTCGGAAGCACTCAAAGAAATGACCGCAGATGAAGATACCGTGGAAGAACTGCTGACATTGTACACAATCCGCAGTAAGATGAAAAAAGCGATTGAAGCAGAAGTGGATACAAACGTAACAGATAAAGAAGCAAATGAACGTGGTTATACCATGATGACCATTTCCACAACTTCCCATCAGGATGACAGTGGAAATACTGTTGAGTATACCGATGACGAGAAAAAGCAGCTCAAAGAGACCGCAGATAAGGTTGAAGAGGCTGTAAAAAATGGAAAAACACTGGAAGATGCAGCAAAGGATCAGGATCAGCAGACAACTACCGGAGCTTATGCATCCGATGATTCCACGTTGGATACCTCTGTAAAGAAAGCACTGGATGATTTGAAAGAAGGAGAGACTTCTGATGTAATTGAGACAGACAGTGCATTATATATTGTTCGCCTGGATAGTGAAACAGACAAAGACGCTACAGAAAAAAATCGACAGAATATTATTGACAAACGCAAAAGTGACCACTACAATGAAGTGCTGGAGGGCTGGCAGAAAAAAGATGGCTGGAAGGTCAACAAAAAGAATGTGGCAAAGATTTCATTTAAGAATTCTCTGACGCAGCAGGATCCGAATGCCTCTACAGAGACACAGACTTCCACAGAAACACAGAATGCAGAGAGTACACAGTAATGCAAAAAGATAACATTGTGTTAATTGGAATGCCGGGGGTGGGTAAGAGCACCGTCGGCGTTATCCTTGCTAAGGTGCTTGGATATCAGTTTATAGATGCAGATTTAGTCATTCAGGAGCAGGAGAAGCGTCTGCTCCGGGAGATCATTGCAGAGGAGGGTACCGAAGGGTTCATACAGGTTGAAAACCGCGTAAATGCAACGATCGAAGCACATCATGCAATTATTGCGACCGGAGGCAGTGTCGTCTATGGAAAAGAGGCTATGAAGCATCTGAAAGAAATCGGAACCGTGGTATATCTGGAGGTGGCGTATCCGGTACTGGAGAAGCGGCTGGAAGATATTAAGGGCAGGGGTGTTGTTTTAAAAGAGGGGCAGACATTACATGACCTGTATTTAGAGCGGACACCACTGTATGAAACATACGCAGACATCCGGATTTCAGAGACGGGACTGGATGTGGAACAGACGGTTCAGCAGATTGTGGAAAGTATCACAAAAATACAGTAGATGAATAGGATAGATAGTAGGGTAGCGTACTATACGAAGTAGGGCGTTTATTGAGGTGAGATATGGAACAGTATGTAATCAAAGGCGGGAATCCGCTGAATGGTGAAGTAGAAATCGGCGGGGCAAAGAATGCGGCACTGGCAATCCTTGCGGCTGCGATCATGACGGATGAGACGGTTACAATCGAAAATCTGCCGAATGTAAGAGATATCAATGTATTATTGCAGGCAATCGCAGAAATCGGAGCGATGGTAGACCGCATTGATGCACATACCGTAAAAATCAACGGTTCATTTATCAAAGATGTGACGGTAGACAATGAATTTATCCGCAGAATCCGTGCGTCCTATTATTTGATCGGTGCACTTCTTGGAAAATACAAAAAAGCGGAAGTGGCTCTTCCGGGTGGATGCGATATCGGAAGCAGACCGATTGATCTGCATATCAAAGGATTTCGTGCAATGGGAGCGGAAGTGGATATTGCACACGGTCTTGTTATTGCAGAGGCAGAAAAGTTAAACGGAACACATATATATCTGGATAAAGTATCCGTTGGAGCTACCATCAATATTATGATGGCAGCCGCCATGGCAGAGGGAAAAACCGTAATCGAAAATGCAGCGAAAGAGCCTCATGTGGTAGACGTGGCAAATTTCTTAAACAGTATGGGTGCAAACATCCGTGGAGCCGGAACAGATGTCATCCGTATTGTAGGTGTGGAGAAACTGCACAAGACGGAATATTCGGTTATTCCGGATCAGATTGAAGCAGGAACCTTTATGTTTGCGGCAGCTGCAACAGGTGGGGATGTGTTGGTAAAGGACGTCATTCCAAAACATTTAGAGGCAACAACGGCAAAGCTGGTGGAAGCAGGATGCAAGGTGGAGGAATTTGATGATGCGGTTCGTATTATTTCGGACGGAAAGCTGCATCACACACAGGTGACAACACTCCCGTATCCGGGATTCCCGACAGATATGCAGCCACAGATGGCGGTAATTCTTGGAATCGCAGAAGGAACCAGCACGGTCACAGAGAGCATTTTTGAAAATCGGTTTAAATATGTGGATGAGCTGACGCGCATGGGAGCCAATATCAAGGTAGAGAGTAATATTGCAATTATCAATGGTGTTAACCGTTATACAGGAGCAAGGGTGAATGCACCGGATCTTCGTGCAGGTGCAGCACTGGTGATCGCTGGTCTGGTAGCAGAGGGAATTACAGTGATTGATGATATCTACTTTATCGAGCGTGGATATGAAGAATTTGACCAGAAGCTGCGTGGTATCGGTGCACAGATTGAAAAGGTTTCGGATGAAAAAGAAATTCAGAAGTTTATCCTGAAGGTTTCATAAATAAATAGAAATCAATAAAAAGAGAGTGCGAGAAATAGATAACTATTTTTCGCACTCTTTATTTTTACAAAAAATTATAAAACTGCTTTGATGTACAGATCACGGCTGGCAGTAGAAAGATCCAGACAGGATTTGTCGTCAAACTGAACAATCGGACGGGACAATGCGTTTTGATTTAACATAACAATGGTGCATCCCCTTCCGTCACTTAAGATGACACGGTTGCTCTGATAGGTGCTGGCAATCTGTTTTAAGAAGACCAAAATGTATTTGGTGTGATATTTCTGGAAACCGTCTTCTTCGAATTTGCTGATAACCTGGAATGGGCACAACGGAGAGCGGTAAGAACGTGCCGCAGTCATGGCATCATAAACATCAGCGATTGCAACAATCATTGCAAAATTATCAATATAATCTTCTGTTAATCCGGTTGGATAACCACTTCCATCACAGCGCTCGTGATGCATCAGAGCTGCCTTTTTGATACGGGAATCCAGATCCGGCTGGCGCTTTAAAATCTCGTATCCAAGGGTTGGATGCTGCTTGATTTTAGCAAATTCTTCATCGGTCAGAGAGCCTGGTTTGTTCAAAATATCGGAAGGAATCAACAGCTTTCCGATGTCATGCATTAAGCCGGCGAGTGTCAGAATATCCAGATCGTGACGTTCAAAACGCAGCCAGCGGCCGATCATTCGTGAAATAAGTGCAACGTTAAGACTGTGGGCAAAAACCGAATCCGCTACGGTACGCATGTTGTAAAGCATATCAAACATTTCAATGATGGTGTTGCGAGACTGGAACAGATCTGCAACACTGCCGAGAAGTTTTTGTGAGTCAATCGGTTTATTTTCTTTAATTGCTGCGGTGTACATCTGTTTCATCAGCTCGATCGCCTGGACATACTCAATCTGGAACGTGCGGAATTCGCTGGAACCTGCAACTTTCTGTGAGTGGGTTTTACTTTCCTGTGCATGGGTTTTGGCTTCTTTCACAGGTTTTAGTGCCTCTTCTTTTGGAGCAGGCTCTCCGCCCTCGATTTCCGCATATTCCACACGGTACAGTTTCATGCGATTGATCAGCTGACGGGTTACAGCAGAACCGGCAGGAGCCAGCGGCTGTCCAAGAGGCGTGATCACAGGCTGTGCGAGGATAGCACCTTCTTGTAGTTGTTTTGTCTCGATTTTTATCATATTTTATCTCTCCGTATGTAACATATATACAAAAGTATAGAATTATTTCATCAAAAAGTCAATCGTTTAGGGCTTGACATATGCAACAAACTGGAGTATGGTAGCACTTGGATATTTCAAATTTAATATTGTAAGCTTTCTCTTATTCAGAGTGATGGAGATACATAGGATCTGTGAAGTCACGGCAACCCCTGTTTTTGGAAGGTGCCAACCTGAGCGAGTTAATCGAACAATAAGGGGATTTGATTATCTTTATAATTCAATCCGCTGTGAGGCGGTTTTTTTTATTTCTGTATAACATACAAACAAGAGAGGAGAAACAAAAAGCAATGGAAAAATTACTATTCACATCAGAGTCCGTTACTGAAGGACATCCTGACAAAATGTGTGATGCAATTTCAGATGCCATTCTGGACGCATGCATGGAGCAGGATCCTATGAGCCGTGTAGCCTGTGAGGCAGCAAGCTGTACCGGTTTCGTACTTGTTACAGGAGAGATTACAACAAAGGCAACTCTTGATATTCCTGCAATTGTCAGAAAGACTGTAAACGAGATCGGATACAATGACGCAAAGACCGGTTTCGACGGACATACCTGTGCGGTTATGGTAGCATTGGATCAGCAGTCAGCAGATATCGCTATGGGCGTTGACAAGGCACTTGAGGCGAAAGAGGGCGAGCTGACAGATGACCTGGATACCGGTGCCGGAGATCAGGGAATGATGTTTGGATATGCAACCAATGAGACTCCGGAATTTATGCCATATCCAATCTCACTGGCACACAAGCTGGCATTACAGCTGACAAAGGTCCGCAAAGACGGAACACTTACATACCTTCGTCCAGATGGAAAGACACAGGTTTCTGTAGAGTATGATGAGGCTGGAAAGCCAAAGAGACTTGAGGCAGTTGTGTTATCTACCCAGCATGACGAGGATGTTACCCAGGAACAGATCCATGAGGATATTAAGAAATATGTCTTTGATCCGATCCTTCCAAAGGAACTGATCGATGGAGAAACCAAATTCTTTATCAATCCAACCGGACGTTTTGTAATCGGTGGACCACACGGAGATGCAGGTCTGACCGGACGTAAGATTATCGTTGACACTTATGGTGGATATGCACGTCACGGCGGCGGAGCTTTCTCTGGAAAGGACTGCACAAAGGTTGATCGTTCTGCAGCATATGCCGCACGTTATGTTGCAAAGAACATCGTTGCAGCAGGTCTTGCTGACAAGTGTGAGATTCAGTTATCTTATGCCATCGGTGTTGCACAGCCTACTTCTGTCATGGTGGATACTTTCGGTACAGGAAAGATTGCAGACGATGAACTGGTAAAGATTGTACGTGAGAACTTTGACCTTCGTCCGGCAGGAATCATTAAGATGCTGGATCTGCGTCGTCCGATTTACCGTCAGACCGCTGCTTACGGTCACTTCGGCCGCAACGACTTAAATCTTCCGTGGGAAGCAACAGACAAGGTAGAGGCTTTAAAGAAGTACCTTTAATTTATGAAAAGTTTACATAATTTTCTATAAAAAAATGATATAATAAGACACAGAGTTTATGCTGTGTCTTATTTTATTGCAGGGAAGGAATACGAATGAAGATAAAAACCAAACTGATTATTTCATTCTGCATCATTATTTTTGTGCCATCGATTTTGGCAATTGCCACGATCAGTGCCTATTGTAATTTTCAGTCACATGTGATTGAACAGACGTATGGAATTAAAAATGCCGATGCCTATAGTATTATCAATTCGGTGCCACTATTAAACCGTTATACGGCGCTGGATTTTGAAAAAATAAAAAAGACGATCAAATTATCTCCTTCAAAAATGGAGGATACCTCATATCTCAGTGAGATAAATGAAGATCTGAAACAGAAATATTCTTATCTGGTTGTGAGAATCGGAGAGGAGATTTCATTTAATGGCGGAAACGGGAATGAAAAGATTCTTTCGGAACTTCCGGTATACGGGGCAAACAATTCTAAGCAGGGAGTGGACAAATATATCGACCGGGATGATGAAATTCTGGTAAAGCAGGTCGATTTCAAGCTGGAAACCGGTCAAAAATGTACGGCATATATTGTTACATCGTTCGATGCTACCGGACAGGAAATCCGCCAGTTTATTTTATGGGGAATCATCTGTGTGGTAATCATTCTGTTGCTGACAGCGATTATGATGATCGTGTGGATCTACCGGAGTATGATCACCCCGATTCAGAAACTTCGTGTCGCTGCAGAAAATATTAAAGAGGGAAATCTTGATTTTGCACTGGATACGCAGGGGGATGACGAGATCGGGGAGCTTTGCACGGCGTTTGAACAGATGCGTCAGCGCCTGAAAGATAACGCAGAGGAGAAACTCAGCAATGAGAAAGAAAACCGTGCATTGATCAGTAATATTGCCCATGATCTGAAAACACCGATTACAGCGGTAAAGGGATATTCGGAGGGTATCATGGATGGAGTTGCAAATACTCCGGAAAAACTCGACAAGTATATCCGTACGATTTACAATAAGGCAAATGAAATGGATACGCTGATCAATGAACTGACATTGTATTCCAAAATTGATACCAACCGTATACCGTACGATTTTGCCAAACTGAATGTCGCTGCATATTTTAAGGACTGTGTGGAAGAAATCGGACTGGATCTCGAAGCCAAAGGAATTGCATTGTCATATTTTAACTATGCCACACCGGATACCCAGATCATTGCAGATCCGGAGCAGCTGCGCAGAGTGATCAATAATATTATTGGAAATTCTGTAAAATATATGAATAAAACAGAGAAATTCATCAACATCCGCATTAAGGATGTGGGGGATTTTATTCAGGTAGAAATCGAGGACAATGGAAGGGGGATCGCCCAAAAGGATCTGCCATATATTTTTGACCGGTTTTACCGGACGGATGCATCCAGAAACTCGGCAACCGGCGGCAGTGGAATCGGGCTTTCCATTGTAAAGAAAATCGTAGAGGATCATGGAGGAAAAATCTGGGCAACCAGTAAGGAAGATTCCGGCACTACCATGTACTTTGTATTACGCAAATATCAGGAGGTAACAGCAAATGAGCAGAATACTGATCGTTGAAGATGAAGTGGCTATTGCAGATCTGGAGAAAGATTATCTGGAACTGAGTGGCTTTGAAGTGGAAATTGAAAATGATGGAACCAAAGGACTTGAAAGAGCGTTACATGAAGAATTTGATCTGTTTATCTTAGATCTCATGCTTCCGGGCGTGGATGGATTTGAAATCTGCAAAAAGATCCGTGAGACGAAGAATACACCGATTCTTATGGTGTCTGCAAAGAAGGATGATATTGACAAAATACGTGGATTGGGACTTGGCGCCGATGATTACGTGACAAAACCATTCTCTCCAAGTGAACTGGTGGCACGTGTGAAAGCACATCTGGCAAGATATGAGCGGCTGATCGGAAGCAATATGCCGCAGAATGATATTATCGAGATCCGTGGAATCAAAATTGATAAAACGGCACGTCGTGTGTGGGTAAACGGGGAAGAAAAACAGTTTACCACAAAAGAGTTTGATTTGTTGACTTTCCTGGCAGAGAATCCAAATCATGTATTTACAAAAGAGGAATTGTTTCGTAAAATATGGGATATGGAATCTATCGGTGATATTGCAACGGTTACCGTACACATCAAAAAAATTCGTGAGAAAATTGAGATGAATACGAACAAGCCGCAGTACATCGAGACCATTTGGGGAGTCGGATATCGGTTCAAATTATAAACGATCTGCCTCCTGAAAATATGATTAAGGGGGCTGTTATGAGCGAAAACAAAAAACAGGGCAGCAGTTTTTCAAGCAAACTGGGCTTTATTCTTGCCGCCGCAGGATCTGCTGTCGGACTCGGAAATCTGTGGAGGTTTCCATACCTTGCCGCAAAATATGGTGGAGGTTCTTTTTTGCTGATCTATGTGATCCTTGCAGTTACGTTTGGATTTGCACTTATGATCACAGAAATTTCACTGGGTAGAAAGACCGGGAAGAGTGCACTGTATGCATTCAGT
>DLQV01000240.1:0-534 GCA_002474415.1 Lachnospiraceae bacterium UBA7598 | reverse complement strand
CTGGCAAGTATCGTACCAATTATCATTCTTCCGTATTACTGTGTAATTGGAGGATGGGTCATTAAATTTGCATGGGCATTTCTGACAGGAAGTGGAAATGCAGCTGCAGCGGATGATTATTTTTCCAATTTTATTTCAAAGACAGGGGAACCGGTGATGTGGCTGGTAATTTTTATTCTTGCCACTTCGGTTGTTATTCTGCTTGGAGTAAACAAAGGAATTGAGAATATCAGTAAAGTGCTTATGCCGCTTCTGGTCGTTCTTTCCATCATCATTGCTGTATTCGTCGTTACCCGTCCGGGTGCAGGGGCAGGAATTGTCTATTATTTAAAGCCGGATCTTTCAAAGATCAATGCCAATGCGTTTCTGGCGGCACTGGGACAGTTGTTTTACTCTATGTCACTGGCAATGGGCATTATGATCACGTACGGTTCCTATATGAAGAAAAACGAAGATATCGAGAGCAGTGTACGAAATATTGAGATTTTTGATACCGGAATCGCTTTTTTAGCCGGGCTTATGATTGTACCGGCG
>DLQV01000023.1 GCA_002474415.1 Lachnospiraceae bacterium UBA7598 | reverse complement strand
AATTTTATGCGTAATATTCCGGGGCATGGCGAAACTGCTGCCACTGCAGCGGATCATGTCCCGGCACAATAGTTACACCTGTTTTTTGCAACAGACGAAACGTAACCAGATTATGCAAATATGCATGGCTGTCCAGTACAAGCCCCGGAAGCACACCATCTGCAATATTTTCTGTGGTGTAACAGGCATCTGCGGCAAGAAGAAAAGCACCGTCCTTTTCGGTTCTGACCAGAAGCGACTGATGCCCGATCGTATGCCCCGGTGTATAATAAATAACTATCTTTCCATCCCCAAACAAGTCAAACCGGTCGTCCGCTTTCCCCTGAAGAAAATACCAGTCCACGCTCTGTGCCGGCACTTCGTCCGCATAATAAGTCTGTTCCATAAAATAATCCGATCGATGAGCATAATCATATTCTGACTGCTGCACAATCACGGTTGCGTTTGGAAACTGGCAGATTTCCCCCGCATGATCATGATGCAGATGCGATAAAATAATGAAATCAATGTCCTCCGGCTGCACGCCAATCGTCTGGATTGCATGATGGGCCAACTCCTCCTCCCGGAAAACCGGTCGAACCGTACGCGTCAGTTTCTCCTGCAAATGTCCAGACATATCCGTACAATGATTTCCCGTGTCAAAAAGAATGTTTTTTCCCCGATGCTGAATCAGAAAAAAGGGAACGGGAACACAAAATGCATCGTTCCCGCCCCCATTGACAAACAATCCTTTTGTACTCTTCAGAAACCCACAACTGAAAAAATACAATTTCATGCAACGTCCTCCTTATATTAACTTACCAATCTCTTTTCCGGCCTCTGCGCAGGATAAGAAAATAGAAATATTTCCATCCAACGCTGTCTGCATAAAATCCACACGTACTTTATCATATGGTGTATGGGCATACTGCTCCTGCATTGGCGAATACCCGATGGAAGGCTTGTGGTACATACCAGCGGTGACACTTAAATCCGTAGCAAATGTCCAATGGGTATATTTTACCTGCTGACCAACATTTTCCAAAGCTTTCGCTGCCGCTTTGACAAACGGATGCTCTCTGCTGATCTTCCACGGATAACTGTTTTTATCATCCGTAACCGTAATGCCCGTATAAGTCGTCTGTGTTCCCTGTTTTACCTGTACTTCCGCTTTAAACTCCGAATCTTCTTTTGCCAGATCATCTGCAATCTTTTCAAACTGCACCAAAACTTCTTCCGGATCTTCGCTCGGCAACGTCCGGCGGTCAAAAGACATCATACAATGATCCGGCACAATAGAAAGTGCTCCCGGCGTACATTCGATAATATTCAAAGAAATCGATGCCTGTCCCAGATCCGGGTCCGTTGGCAGAGAAGGATACAGCTCATCTTTTACTTTATTGATAAAAGGAATTGCCTTATAAATCGCATTGATGCCCAGCCATGGCGCACTTCCGTGTGACGTGCGTCCCAGTGTAGTTGCCAGATACTCGATACGTCCACGATGTCCAAGTGCCAGTTTCAAAGAGGAAGCCTCCGAAGAAACCACGCAATCATAATCCAGCCCATGTTTCGGAAGTGTCTCTCGGTGAAGCAGTTTCATTCCAAGGTTCTCCCCTGCTTCCTCAAGTACCACTCCGCTGAACATAAAAGTTCCCCGCAATGCATAGCCTTCTTTTTTTAACCGCGCCAGTACTGCTCCGGTATAAATCTGTACAGCTCCACCTGCCTTTACATCGGAAGCTGCGCGTCCATGCAGACAGGTACTTTTCTCTACCGCTGTCTTTTCCTGATTATCCACCTCGCAGATATCTTTCAATCCACCATAAGGATCATATCCCTCCCAGTTACTTAAATCGCCTTCATCTACATGATCCATATGAGAGTTATACATAATCGTAGGTCCGCTTTCGTCCCCCTTGACCAGTCCTACTACATTTCCATATTCATCCCGAAAAACTTCATCATATCCAAGCTTTTCCATCTCTTCTAAATAAAGATCTGCAATCCCTTTTTCATGACCACTGATACTTTTTACTTTTAATAATTTCTGTGCAAAAGCAATCATATCTTCCCGATATTCATCCATATACTGTTTTGCATCTTCAATTACCGCATATTTTTCCATATCTCTTTTCCTCCTGTGTTTTGTGTTCGTCTTTTTGATCTGCCAACATCTTAGCACTTCCTGTCTTTTTTCTGCTATGTCCACCGGAAACAAAAATCTGCTTTTATTTTTGGTCTCACGAAAAATATGTTCCATGCTATACTCCCACATATCATCAAAACACCGATTTACACAGGAGGTAATGAATTATGAAAAAACGCATGAAACAACTCACCGCTCTGACACTCACAACCGCACTTATCCTTACCGCTGTTTCCGGATGCGGATCTTCTGATAAGAATGAAAGCACAGCTTCCGGTTCCTCTGCTTCCGGTGGACAATATTTTGATCGAAATGCTTCCGTTAAAGATGTCCTTACCAAGGCCGCATCTGATGGAAAGATCGGAAACTGGGGCCTTGGAGATCAATATGAAGTCCTGGCACTTCTCGCCAAATACAATCTGAGCACCAGTCTTTTAAATCAGGGATTTGATATGGATGGGTTCGATGATGACACCATAGAACTTGCTTCCGCAATGACTTATAACGAACTCGGCCTCGTAGAGAACAGCTATGATGGCGCTTACAATTATGGAAGTGATGGGATCGGAGTCATTGATTTCAATAAAGAAGGCGTGGCAATGCTTGAGGATAATCTGATCTGTAAAAAAGAATTTGCCGAGAAAAATCCAAACACAGTAAAAGCTTTTATCTATGCTTCCATGAAAGGCTGGGAATATGCCGTCAACCATCTGGATGAAGCAGCCAAGATTGTATATAATAACGGATCTTCTGTATCCATGGATCATCAGGATTACATGGCAAAAGAAATGGCAAAGCTGGTGACTACCGATACCAACGGTGACACAGTTACCGATTACGGTAACATGAATGATGAAGCCATGCAGCAGACTCTGGATATTGCAAAAGAATACATCACTTTAGATGACACTTCTGCCAATGAGAAACTGAAAAACATGACTTTAGATGATGTCCGTGATACCTCTTACTGGACCGATGCCATGCAGCAGAAATTTGATACTCCGGAAAAGAAAGATGTCTCCATTCAGCTAAAATGGCTGCCACAGTCACAGTTTATGGGATACTTTGTAGCCAAAGATAAGGGATATTACGACGAGGTTGGTCTGAATGTCGATATTGTTTCCGGTGGTGGCGATATCTCTGAGACAACTGCGGTATACAACGGAACCGTTGACTTTGGTTCTTCCTGGCTTGCACCAACCATTTCTGCCGACGCTGGCGGCATGGATCTGCTGGAGGTCGCACAGGTATCCCAGAGTTCCGGTATGGTTCTGATCTATAAATGCAATAAATAACCGGAAGGAGGCAGAATTTATGGATACAAATTATACCTTACAATTATTAAATGAAGAAAGCGCAGGTTGCCTGCTCTGCGAAAATGCGCCATGCACAACTGCCTGTCCGCATCAGATTGCAATACACCAGATCCTGCAAAGTCTTTACTTTTCCAACCCTGCAGGAGCTGCCCAAAAACTTCCGGACACCGATTTCTGTTCTTCTTGTACGGAAAAATCCTGTATGACCGCCTGTCTGAAAGGACGAATCACCCGACCGGTTGCCATTGATCAGGTACTCTCGGCACTGGCTTCTCTTTCTTGTCCACCGGAGCCTGAAAATGATCCGAATCTGTCGATCGACTTCTGTGATCTGCATTGTGAAAATCCATTTTTTCTGTCCTCTTCCGTTGTCGGCAGTAATTATGAAATGATCTCCAAAGCGTTTGACATGGGCTGGGCCGGCGTTGTATACAAAACAATTACCAGTTTTGCACATGAAGAAGTTTCTCCACGCTTTGCCACAACACCCGGAACACACCACGGATTTGACGGCTTTAAAAATCTGGAAGAATCTTCAGAACATACGCTTGAAGAAAACATAGCCATCATGCGCCGGCTGAAAAAAGACTATCCGGACAAAATTGTCATTGCATCCATCATGGGGCAGAATGAAGAGGACTGGACGTTTCTCGCACGGGAACTGACAAAAGCCGGTATTGACGCACTGGAATGTAATTTTTCCTGCCCACATATGGCATACGACGGACTTGGAACCGATGTAGGAGAAGATCCTGCATTGGTCGACCGCTATGTCCGTGCTATCAAGCGCGGTTCCAACCTTCCGCTGATTGCTAAAATGACCGCCAATATCACCAGCGTTATCCCACCCGCCATTGCCGCAGTAAACGCCGGAGCAGATGCTCTTGCAGCAATTAATACCATAAAAAGTATTGTCAATGTATCCGGCGATACCTTTTCCGGGGAACCCTGTGTTTCCGGAAAAACCGCAGTCGGCGGATACTCCGGAAATGCTGTCCACCCGATTGCGAACCGTTTTGTCTATGATATGGCCGCAACGCCACAGCTGAAAAACATTCCCCTTTCCGGAACCGGCGGTGTGGAAAACTGGCAGGATGCCCTGGATTTTCTGCTGCTTGGATGTACCAACATCCAGATCACTACAGCAATCATGCAGTATGGCTATCGCATTATCGATGATCTGCTCAGTGGTTTGAAGCATTACCTTAAGATCCATCACATTTCCAATGTGCGCGATATTGTTGGAAAAGCGCTTCCCCAGGTAGTCGGTGCGGATGCCCTGGATCGAGAAACCATATGCTATCCAAAATTTAATCATAAACAATGCATCGGATGCGGAAGATGTTATATTTCCTGCTATGATGGCGGACACCAGGCACTTCTACTGGATGAGAACCGCACAATCCGTATGAACCCGAAAAAATGTGTTGGCTGCCACCTGTGCCTGAAAGTCTGTCCGACCGGTGCTATTACTGCCGGAACCCGCGTATTAAAAAAGAAAAACTGAAATTCTATTATTTACAGATCCTCGAAAATCTCCTATAATAGGAACAAGCGGATGCAATGACGTATGACGTTATGCATCCGCTTTTTGTTTTTATTTGATTGCTGAGGTAAAATATGACAGATTACGAAGAAATTCTCAAACTGGAAGAATTAAAAAATGCCCACGTCATTGGAGGCAAATCCGGGCTGAATCAACCGATCAGCTGGATTCATATCGTTTATGATGTCAATATCGGGCCATGGATTGGACCCTCAAATCTTGTCTACACCAACGGTTCCGGTCTTTCCTATCCGGAACAGGATCTCCTTTCCATTCTAAAGCAGCTGAAAGAAGCACATGCTGCCGGAATTATGGTAGAACGCGGAAAATTTATCAATGTTATTTCCCCCAAGGTTATTCGTCTTGCAGATGAACTATCCCTGCCACTCATCGAAATTGTGGGAGAGGTAAATATCACCGGTATCACGCATGCAATTGCTTACCTTTGCTTTGAAAATGAAAAACGACTCCAGCAAAAAGAATTACTTAAAAAACTGATTTATTTTCCGGCAACGGTCCCTCATGACAAAGACTATGAGGAATTACTCCAATCTTTTGCTTTCCCCTGTATTGCAGTCGCATTTCAGCTCGACTCCGTTTCTGTCCAATACTCCGTCAAACGGGCTGCCAAAAGTATGCTTACCCTTTTACGCGACATTTTTTCGATTCCAAAAGAATTTTTTCTCCATTTTGAAAAGGATTCCCGCTACATTTGTCTACTTCCACTCTGTGATATTTCAAAAGAGAATGCCTCTGTGGAAGATTCTCTTCTGCACGGACTTGACCAGGCCCGCACACAGTTAGAGTATCAAAATGGGATTACCGTATCCATTGGCTGCGGTACCATAATTCAGGATATTTCCCAGATTTCACTGAGTGTATATCAGGCGGTCTGTGCCATTGAATCTCTGCATCTGTGTAACCGATTTAATGAAATTCGTTTTTATAAAGATATGGGTGTTTACCGCATCTTTTTTCAATATCAGAATGATCAGGAACTATTACGTCTTTATCATACTATTCTCGGAAAGCTTTCTGCATATGATGCTGAAAATAATAGTCAGTTTCTGGAAACCTTAGAAACCTATCTGGAAAATAATGGGAATCTGACAGCCACAGCAGACGCACTTTTTATACACAAAAATACTTTGAAATATCGTCTGAACCGAATCAAAGAAATTCTTGGCATTGATTTTGACCAGCCGAATCCCGGATTTACCGTTCAGCTTGCTTTCAAGATCAAACGCTACCTGATTTCCAGAGGAATTCGTTTGTAAACACATAACAGAAGGAGAAACTTTGTATGTATATCACCTATCCGGAACTATTACAACTAAAAGAAATGAATCAGGCTCGTATTATCGCCGGAGAAGATGGACTGTATCGCCTGATCACCTGGTATAGCATTTCTGAAATTGTGGATTACAAAACTGAAGACTATGGAAAAAAACTGGTTTTTATTGCCGGAATCGGAATGACCGATTATACGAAAGATCTTCTGAAAATTCTTCACTATGTATACGAGCACGGTGCAGCCGGTGTGGTTCTTGAGATCGGACCTTATATTCCGGAAGTTCCGATCTCTATTATAAAAGCAGCTGATTCCATGCAGTTTCCTCTGTTAACACTCCCCTTTGATACCAAAGTCAGTGTTGTAACTTATGCCATGACGCAGCTTCTTTTTTCCCGTACCAACTATCTACAGGGAGTAAACGCAATAACCTCCCAGCTTTTAAAACCGGATTTTTCGGAAAATACAGAGCTGTCAAAACGTGCACGCTTCTACGGTTACAAGCAGGAAAATTCCTACTGTGTGGTCCTTGTGGAATCAGATGAAAACGACTCGAAATATTCTCTCCAATTCTTGCTTTTAACTATTTTTGAACACTTTCAAAAGCACAATATTAAAAATTGGTTATGGATGCCAAAAGACACGCAGGCATATTTTTTATTTCCGTTAAACGATACCCGGCAGATGCAGTCAGAAATTGTTTCTGTATTTCCGGCCGCAGAATCTTTCGCATTTAGCGCCGGTGTCGGCTCTGTCTTTTCCACACTCGCCGATGCAAACCAAAGTGCTGCAGAAGCCGAGGAGGCTCTGCATATGATTCACCAGTGTCACAAAAAAACAGAAATCCGTTTTTTTGAAGACACAGGGATTTACCGCCTGCTTTTTCACTTTCCTGATAAAACGGAACTTCAAAATATCAGCGAAACGATCCTTTGCGACCTGATCGCATATGATTTGGAAAACCAGACCTGCCTTGTACAGACTCTGGAAAATTACCTGGATTGCAACTGCAACGTTACTGCCACTTCAGATGCCATGAATGTTCACCGGAATACCATCAAATACCGTGTTAAGAAAATCGAGGAACTTCTGGATGTGAATTTTTCGGATTACAATCAGTGTTTTCAGTTACGGCTGGCATATAAGATTCGAAAGTATGGGAAGTAAACTATTTATTCCCCAAACTAAAAGTCGCGGTGCCGAGGCACCGCGATCCGCAAGAATTATGTAATTGCAAGCTGATGTTTTACTTTACTCATATCAGATTCTAACACTGTCACGCGAATGGCAAGCAATTCTTTTTCATCATCTACTTTGCGTGCTTCCCTCAAATTACGTACCAAATCACAATGCCCTTCTGCAATCCGTCTGATATTTACATTTGTTTCATTTTCAATTACCAATTCCAGACCGGTAACCCGTTGCTCCAATCCAGTAACCTGTTGTCCCAGTCCGGTAACCTTGTCTTCCAATCCGGTCGTCTTGTCTTCCAGTCCGGTAACCCGTTGTTCCAAACT
>DLQV01000200.1 GCA_002474415.1 Lachnospiraceae bacterium UBA7598 | reverse complement strand
AGGCAAAGAAAGCCCGGCTAAAGGCGGAAAAACAGGTGATTAAGCAGATTAAAAAACAGGAGAAAATGAAGAAAGGAGCGGCGAAATAATGAGTAGTACAGCAGTAGTAAAACGTAAAAAAATGAAACATTATTCCGTAGGAAGCATTATCTGGACGATAGTGGAATATGCATCGCTGATCTTTTTCGGATTCTGTGCAATCATTCCGATTGTTTCCTGTGTCACAACTGCATTTAAGACCGATGCCGAGTACCAGAATACCAATGTTATGGCATTCCCGAAAAGCTGGCTGAACTTCGATAACTTTGTAAATGCATTTAAGATGGCAAATATGGGACGTGCATTTTTAAACTCCGTAATTGTCATGGTGGTTGTGCTTACCGTATCTGTTATTGTGGGTTCCCAGCTTGCTTATGTATTAAACCGGTTCAAGTTTCCGGGAAATGGATTTATCCGTAACCTTTACACGATTGCAGCACTGCTTCCGGCGGTAGCAATGCAGGTTACCGTATACCAGATCATGTCTGATTTACATCTTGTAAACAGTCTGATCGGATACATCATCATGAGCTGTGGCACGGATGTTATTTCCATGTATATTTTCATTCAGTTTATGGAAAATATTCCGCTTTCACTGGATGAGTCAGCAATTATCGACGGTGCAAATTACTGGCAGATTTACTGGAAGATTATGCTTCCGCTGTTAAAGCCGGCGATCGTTACTTCCTGCATCTTAAAGGGTGTAGGTGTGTACAACGAATACTACGCAGCCAACCTTTACCTGATGAAAAAAGAGATTCGTACGATGGCACTTTCCCTCTACACTTTCGTAGGACCAATGGGAAGCAAGTACAATCTGATCTGTGCAGGTGTTATTATTTCCCTGCTTCCGGCGCTGATTGTATTTGTCTGCTGCCAGAAACAGATTTACAGTGGAATTACAGCAGGAGCTGTAAAGGGTTAATGATTTTAGAAAATAAGAGGTATCGGGATGAATAAGAGCATGATGAAAGAAGAAGTCCAAAAGCATTTGACGGAAAATATTATTCCTTTCTGGAAAGCATTGAGGGATGATACTTACGGCGGATATTATGGATATATGGACTACGATTTAAACGTAGATAAAAAAGCAGAAAAGGGTTGTATCTTAAACAGCAGAATCACCTGGTTTTTTGCGAATGCCTACATGCTGCTGAAAGATGAAACCTTACTGGACGAGGCAAGACACGGTTATGAGTTCCTGCGTGATCACTGCATCGACAAAGAAAATGGTGGAATCTTCTGGTCCATGACCTATGACGGAAAGCCGCTCGACACGACAAAACACACTTACAATCAGGCATTCTGCATCTATGCTCTTTCTTCCTATTACGATGCATCCGGGGATGAAGAAGCATTAAAGCTTGCCAAAGAACTCCAGCTTCTCATTGAGAATAAATGTACGGATGAGGTTGGATATCTGGAAGCATTTACCAAAGACTTCCAGCCGGAATCCAATGAGAAGTTATCGGAAAATGGCGTGCTTGCCGAAAAAACCATGAACACACTGCTTCATGTGTTTGAAGCTTATACCGAGCTTTACCGGGTTTCCCATGATGAGGAAGTGGGAGAGCGGTTAAAGTGGATTATGGATGTGTTTGCGGATAAGGTATACAATCCGGAACTTAAGAGACAGGAAGTATTCTTTGACAAGAACTACAACACCATCATTGATCTGTATTCCTACGGCCATGATATTGAGACGGCATGGCTGATGGACCGTGGAGTGGAAGTGCTCGGAGATAAACATTACAAAGAAAAAATGTCTCCGATCACAGAGGCTCTTGCAGAAAATGTCTATAAGGTTGCTTTTGATGGCCATTCTCTCGCAAACGAATGTTGCAAAGGAGAGGTGAATGACCACCGGATCTGGTGGGTACAGGCGGAGACCGTGATCGGATTCCTGAATGAATACCAGAAGCATCCGCAGAAAACCAAGTTCCTGGAGGCATCGGAGGCAGAATGGGAATTCATCAGAGAACACGTAATTGATAAGAGAACCGGTTCCGAGTGGTTCTGGGAAGTAAATCCGGACGGAAGTCCGATTGCAGACCGTCCAATCGTAGAACCATGGAAATGTCCGTATCATAACGGAAGAATGTGTATGGAAGTAATAAGGAGACTTTAAACAATGCATGAAAGATATTATGTAGAATTGGCAAAGCAGGAAAAGCTGCTTTCGCGTAAAAATGAAAAAAGTGACTTTTATAATGGCGTATTTGACCGTTATGTAAATCCCGTTCTTACAAGAGATATGATTCCGCTCACCTGGAGATATGACTTAAACGAGGAGACAAATCCATTCTTTATGGAGCGTCTTGGAATCAATGCGGTTATGAATTCCGGAGCGATTTACTTAAATGGAAAGTATTATCTGGTTGCCCGTATCGAGGGAAATGACAGAAAGTCCTTCTTCGGTGTAGCTGAGAGTGATAACGGAATTGATAATTTCCGTTTCTGGGATTATCCAATCCTTCTGGATGATGTATGTCCGGAAGAAACAAACGTCTATGATATGAGACTGACACAGCATGAAGACGGATACATTTACGGAGTATTCTGTTCTGAGAGCAAAGATACCAGCGTGAACGATCTGTCTGCAGCAGTTGCAGCAGCAGGTATTGTCCGTACCAAGGACTTAAAGCACTGGGAGCGTCTGGACAACTTAAAGACTCTTCGTTCTCCACAGCAGAGAAATGTCGTACTGCATCCAGAATTTGTAGATGGAAAGTATGCATTCTATACCCGTCCAATGGATGACTTCATTGATACCGGAAGTGGAAGTGGTATTGGATTCGGACTTTGCGATGATATTACACATGCTGTCATTGATGAAGAAAAGATGACCAGCATCCGCAAGTACCACACCATTACTGAGGCAAAGAACGGTGCAGGAGCAACTCCGATTAAAACCGATCGTGGATGGATCCACATTGCACACGGTGTAAGAAATACCGCAGCAGGTCTGCGTTACGTTATCTATGCATTTGCAACCGACTTAAAGGATCCTTCTAAAGTAATTGCAGAGCCATCCGGACTGTTAATCGGACCGAGAGGTCAGGAGCGTGTTGGTGATGTATCCAATGTTGTATTTACCAATGGTGCAATCGTAAACGACAAGAACGAAGTATTTATTTACTATGCTTCCTCCGATACAAGAATGCATGTGGCTACCACAACGATTGATCGTCTGATCGATTATGTATTTAATACACCACAGGATCCGGGAAGAAGTGTACTGTGTGTACAGCAGAGATGCGATCTGATCAAGAAGAATTTAGAGTACTTAAAAAATCATAAATAAGAGGAGATTTGACTATGAGTGAAGTAAAGATGCTGACAGCTCCGGTACCAAACGTACCATGGCAGGACAGACCGGAAGGCCCACAGAACGGAGCTCCGATCTGGAGATATAGTGAAAACCCAATCATCGGAAGAAATCCGGTAAAGGGTGTTGCAAGAATTTTTAACAGTGCGGTTATGCCATATGGTGATGCTTTCATCGGTGTGTTCCGTGGCGAGCAGACCAATGGTATTCCATATATTTATCTTGGACACAGCAAAGATGCTATCCACTGGGATTTCGAAGAAAATAAGATCCCGTTTGTAGATGAAAACGGCGAACCATTTATGCCAATCTATGCATACGATCCAAGACTTGTAAAAGTAGAAGACACCTATTATATCATCTGGTGTCAGGATTTCTACGGAGCAGCAATCGGCATGGCAAAAACAACAGATTTCAAGACGTTTACCCGTATTGAGAATCCGTTCCTCCCATTCAATCGTAATGCCGTGCTGTTCCCTAGAAAGATCAATGGAAACTTCATGATGCTTTCTCGTCCTTCAGACAGTGGTCACACACCATTTGGTGACATTTTCTTAAGTGAGAGCCCGGATCTGGTATACTGGGGCAAACACAGACATGTCATGGGCAAAGGAAGCGAATGGTGGGAGTCCTTAAAGATCGGCGGCGGTGCTGCTCCAATCGAGACTTCCGAAGGATGGCTGTTATTCTACCATGGGGTATCCGGTACATGTAACGGATATGTTTACTCCATCGGTGGTGCAATCCTTGACATTGATAATCCTTCTATCGTGAAATACCGTTGTGAGAATTTCCTTCTGACACCGGAAGAGTGGTATGAGGAGAGAGGTTTCGTTCCGAACGTATGCTTCCCATGTGCAACCATTCATGACAGTGCATCCGGAAAGATCGGTATCTATTATGGCGCAGCAGACAGCTACGTTGGCCTGGCATTCACAAAACTGGATGAGATTGTAGATTACATCAAGACGAACAGTGTTGTAACACCTACA
>DLQV01000053.1 GCA_002474415.1 Lachnospiraceae bacterium UBA7598 | reverse complement strand
GCTATGGTAAGTCCCGTCACAAGCAGCGTCGCATAAAGCTTAAAGCGAAACGAATGCATATGTCCCCTGTGATCCCCGTTGCCGAAATACTGTGCGCCAAAAATACTTGCCGCCGACACCGCTCCGAAAATTGCCAGATTGTACACAAAAATCAGCTGGTTTACGATTGCAACACCGGACATCTGTTCCGTTCCCAATTGCCCCACCATAATGTTGTCCAAAAAGCTGACCAGATTCGTGATGGCATTCTGCAGGATCATCGGCACCGCAAGCAATAGATAACGGCTGTAAAACGCGCGATCCCCCACATACTTCTTCTTTAATTTTTTCCAATAACTCATAAAAACCTCTTTTTAAATCTCCCCCCGTATTTTATATCCGTCTTTTCCTTCCTGTTTTACCTCATAAAGTACCTGATCCGCCTTCTTTAAAAGCGTTGTCAGTTCCACATCTTCCGTAGTGTCCAGAAGAATCGCTCCGACAGAAATTGTGACATGATCCGAATTCTCGCCTGCCTCAAACGGGATATTCTCCTGTCTTATATTTCCCACCAATCGGTCGGAAAATTCCCGGACTTCCGCTTCATCGACACCATACGCCATAAAAACAAACTCATCCCCGCCATATCTTGCCACGCAAAAACTTCCATCTGAAGTTTCTCTTAAAATCTGTGCAACACGTTTCAGGCATGCGTCCCCCTGCAGATGGCCGTAGGAGTCATTATATGTTTTAAAATGATCAATGTCAAAGATTCCGACACAATAGGTATCGTGTTTTTTAAGCGCGTAGCGATACAGCTTATCATATCTTCGTTGAAACGCCAACCGATTGTAAATGCCTGTCAGTTCATCAATCTCACTTTCGCGGATCAGTTTGCGGTTATCCTCCTTCAAAAACCGGTTCTTCTTTTTTTCTTCTTCCAGCCGGCAACGATTGTTGATTGCAGAAACAATGATCCGGTTTCTCTCAACATTTCTTTGCTTTTGGATTCTGTAATACCTTTGCAGCTGTTCCTTTCGTTTCTCCATTTCCCCGGTCTTTTCATAAATCCGGATACGTATGCTGCATATTTTAAGCTTCTGGTTGTCAATATCCGTCTGCTGCGCAATCTCATCCATATCATCTAACAGCTTTTTGGCCGGTTCCGTGTGACCGGTATCTGCCATAATCCCCGCAAGATTAATATAATCATTGAAAATTTCGACATCCTGACGGTTCCATCCACGAAACCGTACCGCCTTTTCACACATCTCAAATGCCTTTTCATGGTCCTTTAAATGAAAATAGATTATGGCATATTTATGTACAATCATCATTTGTTCAAACTCCGATTGTTTCTTGCCGTTGACAGTTTTTACTATATCATCCAAAAACTTTTTTGCCCTATCATATTGCTTCTGGTTTATATAACCATCACAGATATTCATATAAAGCAGAAAATCATTAAAGCTCAGATCACTGTCATCTTTTTCCTTTTTTTCTTTACACTCATACGCCTTTTTAAAATATTTTACCGCCTCTGCCGTATCGCCGATATTGGTAAAAAGCGAACCGGTATTGTTGTAAATCATCGCTGCCAGCGTGTCATTGTGATATTTTTTTGCCAGCTGCAGTGCCGCATGATAATAATCCAGTGCCAACAGTGCATCCCCCATGTTCGAATAAATAATGCCCGTGATATTATAAGTTTTCATGAGCAGGTGATCAAAACTATTCTGTTTCTGTACATATTCTGCATGTGCCATACGCGCAAGTGCTTCATCACACTTTCCCATAGAAAAAAGCGTATCTCCCATATAAAGATACGCATAGGCAACTTCAAAATCGTTTCCCGACTGTCGGCCCTGTTCTAACAGTTCACAGCAGATATCATACGCTTTCTGTGGATCTGCAAACCGGTATTTCATAATCTCTTTCCGCTTATCCATAAACTTATTCCTACGCTAAATTTTTTACCTTATACATATTTTTTGCATGTTTCTTTATTTCGTAAAGTACCAGATCCGCTTCATGCAGATATGCCATAAACTCCTCTTTCTGTCCAAGTCCTGCCATCACAGCACCAATCGTAACCGTCACATAATCCGAAACCTCAGAGTTTTTATTTTCCATCTTTTTGTCCAATAAGTCCTCTTTGACCGCATCAAACACCTGCTCAAATTCCTCTGGTGTTCGGTTCCACAGCACAACAAGAAACTCATCCCCGCCATACCGGCCTACGATGCTGTTCTCGCCGGAATTCTTCTTTAAAATCTCTGCGATACTCTTCAGACACTTATCCCCCGCAACATGTCCATAGGTGTCATTATATTCCTTGAAAAAATCCACATCCACAATAGCAACTGCAAGTGACATATTTATGCCGGCATACTCCCGGTAGAGCATTTGCACGTGGCTCTTAATTCCCCACCGATTGTAAAGATCCGTAAGCGCATCCCTGCCTCTTCGATCATACAGATCTGCTTGCCTCTGCTTCATCTCACTCTTGCGGTCCAGTTCGCGTAACAATTCAATCTTTCGCCGAACCTGTTTTACGGCTGCATGTTTCTTCTCCTCCTCATACTTCTGATCGTATTCATAATATTTTGCATATGCTTTTTCAAGTTCATCGGTTCTGCCAAGCGCCTCATATATTTCAATGCGGTACTCCATAAGCTTTGTCCATTTACCTACGGTTCCGACTTCCTTCAGAAGATGTTCCGCCATATCGGCAATTTTCTCTGCTTTCGTATAAACCCCTGCCCTGCTGCTAATTTCAATCAACTCAAGCAGACAAACAATCTGTTCAAAGGGATTGATTTCCTGTGCCACCTCTTCTATCGCAGCATCTATGTATTTTAAGCACTGTTTTTCATCCGATATCTGCGCATAATAGATCGCAAAATTAATATCATTTTCCCTGCTGGTATCCGACCGGATCTCGTCACGCTGCATCCATTTCCACGCTTCGTCTGTCTCCTGTTTCTGCAGCAGGAGCCATATTTTATTCAGCTCATACCCAAGCTCGTCCAGTTCCACATTTGCATCATTATGCTGTGCCTCCCGCATCATCCGGCCAGCCTCATCCAGCATCTGTTCCGCCTCATCAAAAGCCCCTGCACTCCGGTACACATATGCGATATTTGCCAGAAGCGTTGCATGCATCATCCTGTCATTTAATTTTTCGGCAAGCCGGATACCATTAAAAAAATAATCCAGTGCACTCTGCTCATCATCGTTATACATATAAACGATACCTATGGAATTGTACAATACAGACAGCAGATCATCGTAGTCATTCTCCCCTGCTAACTCCAATGCCCTGCTGTATTCCGGCAATGCATGTTCGATTTTTCCCAGCGTGTGATATGCATCTCCCAAATACGTTCTGCCAAAAGCTTCCATGTATTTGTCCTCGCACTCTGCGAGCATCTGCATGCATAATTCTTTTTCCTTTTCCGGATCTTCACGACGAATCTCCAGAATTTTCTTCATCTGCTCCGTTCGTACCGCCATGTTATCCCCCACCTTGCAATATTGTATACATTATATAATACAGAGGGTGACTTTTCAACTATGCATATCATTCAATTTGTGAATGAATGGGGGCACGGAAAACACCAATTGCTGCATCCATCCTGTCAAAATATATAATTGTTTTAACTCTCTTCTGTAAATCCCTGGTTTAAAAATTCATTCCATTTTGCATTCGTATTTTCCAATTCATGCTTCTGCATAATCCGGTTCCGGTCACTTAAAATCGCCAGCATCTCGTCCACGATTTCCGCCATCGGCAGTTTCTTGTAATGTGACAAATAGCCAAGCATCCTCTGCGCTGTCCAGTCTGTGTTCAAATTCAGTGAAATCTGCTCACAAAACTCCTGTGGAAAGCCACGGTTCAGGAGGGTGTTATATAATTCCATTGATTTTTGTGTTCTGGGTTTCATGTCTTTTTGTATCCTCCTCACCTGTACCAAAAACTCCGATAAAATCAATCGCATCTACATTAAACGGAGAACCTTCTATCATACCGTTTCTGTATAATTTTGAAGGTGAATAGTTGCCATTTGTCTTCCATGGATAAATCTGATGATCCTCTGACAAAAAGTCTATTGACTTCTTGTGCTGTTTCAGAACATCCAATCGTAATTTATTTCATTATCTCTCAATTTTATATCAATTCAATTAAAAACATCTCGTACAGATCATCTTCTCCCTGCAACAGCGGAGAATTCTCGCCGCCTCCATTCGTGGAGCGACGCATTGCTGCGTAAGAATCCTCACCTGCAGAGACCAGATCCATAGCGGAAAAGGTGCATCCCTGCTCCTGTGCAATACGGCAGAATGCGGAAACCGGATTTTTCATTTCCCGCGTGGCTAACAACGCCTGCGCAAGTTCCGGATTGGAGCGAGCCTTAGCTTTTAAATTTTCCAATTCATCGTATATGTTCATCGTGTTTTCCTTTCTCATCCATCTGTAACCTTGTTATGTCACACATCTTTCTTACCTCTCCATATAATCAAGTGTTTTTTCAATAAATTCAATACTTTTTGATACCTGTTGTTGAATGAAACTAAGGTTATGGAGTGATCTTTACCTCATACAGGGCAGATATATAGTAATAATGGGTGCACCAAATAAAACGTCATCACTATCTGTTCTAAATGGCCTCGATGTGTACCCATCCCTATATGGCAGCTCACCTCTCATGTCCAACAGGATCATCCTCCTTACGGAGGGGCCTCACTTCCTTCGTTCTGCCTGTCCATAACCAGGGTGCCAGCTTAGCTATTCATCAGGGTCATGCCCTCTGGAGAAAATTCCTGCCGGCTACCAGCTCATTCTTTGTACTTTCATTACTGATCAAACACTCCGATTACAGCACCTTTCGGCGGACGCTTCCTGTAATCATTATGGTTATTCTTTATTACTCTGTTACGCAGCCTTTAGCTGCTCTCCCGGATGTCGGATGTCTTCCAACATCTTTGATGCATCATAGCTGACTCCCTTGGTAAGGATCACATGGAATACTCTTATCAGCTTACATGCTACAGCTATCAGTGACTGCATCTTTTTTAATGGATTCTTTTCCCTGGTGGTGTAATACCTGTGGATTTCTTTGAATTCTTCATTCTTTCCCACTACCGATATAGCTGCCTCGAAAAGGAGATATCTGAGACGCTTGCGCCCTCTTTTACTTATCTTTGTCTTTCCGTTGTGCTTGCCGGAACTATCTGCCACCAGTTCCAATCCTGCCAGTTTCTGAAGTTCTTTTGTGCTATCGAAGCGCGTGATATCACCGACTTCTGCTATGAAACCAGCTACTGTTGTTATTCCTATGCCTTTTATTTCAAGCAGCTTATCTGCATACCTGACCTGCTGGCACAGTTCTTTGATCAGGTCATTGACCCGTTCAAGGCGTTTTGTCTGGAGTTCATAATCCTCTATCAGATCCTGTATCTCCATCCGGGCTTCTGTAAGACCTGCTTTTAATCCTATGCTTCTCATTGCTGCATTCAGAATCAGCATAGCCTTCTTATGCCCATTTCCCCGGAGTTTAGCATCTTTCCATATCTTTATGATACCTTCTACTCCAAGTCTTACTATTTCCTCAGGAGTTGGTGCCTGTTTTAACACCAGCAGTCCTCCCTTGGCATCTATGTGTGTATAAATTCCCTTATATTCCGGGAAATACACTGCAATCCATTTCTGCAGACGGTTCTTCGCCCTTGTCTGTTCTTCTACAAGCACAAACCGGCGGTTTGACGCATTCCGCAGTTCTGCATATACACCTGTCGGCATATAGGAATAAAAATATCGTCCATCCTTTACAAGTCCGGCAATAACACGTGGATCTTTTCTGTCATTTTTAGATGGACTGTTGTCATCTAACTCTTTGGTCTTATGCACATGGTGCGGATTTACCATCACAAACTTTATATTCTTTTCCCCCATGAACTGCCCAAGATCAAACCAGTAATGACCGGTTGGCTCTATTCCTACCAGCGCCTCTTCAAGTTCACTTTTCTGCATCAGCTCCATAACCGTATTGTAAAAGCTGTTGAATCCCTCCATAGAGTTTGAAAACGCTACAGGCTTTCTGGTAAGCTCGATGCCTCTCCAGTTAAAAGCTCTGAAATAATGCTTTTCACTGCCAACATCAATACCAACGATCATTGTTGTTTCTTTTACTTGCTCAATTTTCTTATTTTGTGTAGAATTCATTTGTAGATACCTTCCTTATTCTGTTCATTTGCCAACTTGCCGGTCAGCAATGACAGTTTAACTTAGGTATCTATTTTTGTAAAATCATTTACTCTCTACACTTTGAATTATACAGGAAGCTATTC
>DLQV01000039.1 GCA_002474415.1 Lachnospiraceae bacterium UBA7598 | reverse complement strand
TAGTAGGGATTGAGGTATCCAGGACGGCTGATCGCAATGCCAAACAGTTCGTCAGTCAGATCAAATGCTACAAGAAAGCGGTGGATCATCGGGGTATCCGGTGAAAACCGCTGGCTCATGGCACAGCTCATCAGAAGATAGCGGGCATTTGCAATGATCGTCATCAGACATAATTCGATGTAGGTGGCACCTGCGCCGATGAGGGTAAAGGCAATGTACTCACCGGCGGATGCATTTTCCAGAAAACTGGTCACAAATCCCTGTAAGGGGGTCAGACCTGCCTGCTTTGCAGAAATGCCAAGAGAGAAAGAGACCGCAAGGTATCCAAGACCGATGGGGATGCCGTCGCGAAATCCTTCCCGAAATGCTTTTGCGTTTGTATTCATAAAAACCCTTCTTTATCGTTGTAGAGTGGAGATGCATCTGAAAAAAGATGCATCTCAGATAATATAAAACCAGGATTCATCCTGTTCTTTGTGGTGGAGTTTTTCGTCGTCGCTGTGGAAAATCAGTTCCTGATTGCGGACGCTTACCTTGGTGCCCTTTTTGATGGATTTTGTGATAAATGAGTTACCGCCAACCACAACACCTTCTTCGATGACGGTATCGCCGCCGAGGATGGAAGCACCGGAGTAGATCGTGACATTGTCCCCGATGGTCGGATGACGGCGTACATCACGCAGCTTCTGTCCGCCCTTGGTGGAGAGCGCACCGAGTGTTACGCCCTGATAGAGTTTGACGTGGCAGCCGATAATCGTTGTTTCACCGATTACAATGCCGGTTCCGTGGTCGATAAAGAAGTATTTTCCGATCGTTGCACCCGGATGGATGTCAATACCGGTCTTGCTGTGTGCCTGCTCGGTCATCATACGTGGGATAAGCGGTACACCGAGAAGAAACAGCTCATGTGCCAGACGATACACAGTGATCGCATAGATGCCCGGGTAAGAAAAAATAATCTCATCTTTGCTGCGGGCAGCCGGATCACCATCGTAAGCTGCCTGAAGGTCTGTCTCAAGATATTCGCGGACTTTTGGAATGCGTTTCATAAAGGAAACGGTTGCGTTTTGTGCAAACTCTTCAATGGCTTCCTGACAGTCATTGCATTCGTGGGTATATTTTAATACGACACAGATCTGCTTGTTCAGATGAAACATGACATCTTCGATCATGGTGGAAACCGTGTGTTTTACGTTGTAGATTTTGTGTGTCTTGTCGCGGAAAAATCCCGGATAGACAATGGAAAACAGACTGTCGAGAATATCCATGATCTCGGCTTTGTCCGGCTGGTTGTAGATATCCATCTTGTCAACCGCACGGCCTTTTTTGTAATCTTCGAGGATATCGTCAAGAATTCCTCCAACTTCCTGTTCAATGATATTTTTCATAAAAGAATTCACTCCTTTTCTTTTCCTTTTAACTGTACGAGGATGATTGCTGCAAACATCAGTACACATCCGATCAGCTCACGATGGCTCAGCCGCTCCTGTAAAATAAGAAATCCCGCCAGCAGGGAGAAAACAGATTCCATGCTCATAAGAATAGAGGCCGCTGCGGGAGGAAGACCGCGCTGTGCGAAAAACTGTAAGGTGTAGGCGATGCCGTTGGAACAGACACCGGCATATAAAATCGGCAGCCATGCGGCAAGAAGCAGGTGCATCTGCGGATGCTCCAGCAAAAGTGCCGGAACAAGGGAGCAGATGCCACAGGCAAAAAATTCAATGCATGCCAGCATCACATTGTCCGCGATCGGTGCAAAATAATCGACGGCAAGAATCTGCAACGAAAACGCCAGTGCACAGCAGAGCGTATAAAAATCTCCGCGCTGCAAATGCGTAATTCCATCGGTCATGCACAAAAAGTACAGACCGCAGACCGACAACAGAATCGAAATCCAGATGCGGACCGAGGTCTTTTTCCGGAAAAAAATGCCGATGATCGGCACAAGTACAATATACATGGCGGTAATAAATCCGCTTTTGCCAACCGACGTGTACTGAATACCAATCTGCTGCAGATTGGTTGCGATACAAAGTAAAATGCCACATATGATTCCACCGGGCAATGCCGCTTTCCAGCACAGACGCCGCTGGCGGCCGGATTGTCCCGCCACATGTCCCCGGTAAAAAATCACGGGAAGCAAAACCACGCCTCCGATCAGTGACCGTGCAGTGGTGAAAGTAAACGGTATCACGTAATCCATTCCCACGCTCTGCGCCACAAAGGCGAATCCCCAGATCGCGGCAGTTAAGAGAAGCAGAAGGGAATGCCTGATTGTATTTTGATTCATAAAAATTCCTTTGTTATCTGAGGTAATAAAAAGCCAGATGCAATGTGCGATCATCAAAAAGACACCGCAAAGCACAGGCTTTCTACTTATTATAGAGTATTCAACATATTTGTTCAAGTGCAAATAAAAACACAAAACCTTTTGCGGATTTATTACAATATCATAGTGTAAGGGGAGAGATTCCCGGGACGTCTTTGGGAAACAGAAAGGAATTACAGCGTGACAAAGCAAAAGTTTGACGAATTTATTCTTGCGTATGGGCGGGATATCCTGTGGTTTTGCAGGATGACAACCCAAAATGCACAGGAAGGCGAGGAACTGTATCAGGATACTATGCTTACGTTACTGGAACAGATAGAAAAACTGGATGAAACGAACAATATCAAAAGTTATGCCCTGTCCGTGGCAGTCCGGCTTTACAAAAACCGCAGAAGAAAATTTGCATGGCGGATGCGGATTGCACCGCAGGAAAGTTACGAGGAACATCTGCAAAATGGCGGGAAAACACCAGAACAGAAAGCTGTCAGTCCGGAGGCACAGATTCTGCAGGAGGAAACCATACAGGAAGTGCAAAAAATGGTGCAGCAGCTTCCGGAAAAATACCGGCTGGTGGTCTATCTGTATTATTCGGCGGACATGAAACTGACGGAGATTGCGGAGTGCCTGCATCTGTCGGTAAATACCGTAAAGACCCGCCTGCGCAAAGCAAAACTTCTGTTAAAGGAAAAATTGGAGGTAATCGGATATGAACGATGAACAGCTGGATCAGATTTTAAGAAATGCCCTTACACCGCAGCGGGAAATCAAAGAGGAGGAAATTTTACTAAAGAAACACAGAAGAGAGGAAAAGACAATGAAAAACAGGAAAATCAAAATGGCAGGAATCGCAGGAACGGTAGCGGCGGCACTGGCACTCGCCTGCATTCTTCCACAGACCTCGTTTGCCGAGCAGATCAAAAAGATGTTTCAGGGGTATTGGGGACAGCGGAGTGAATTGACTGATTATGTAACAAGAGGCGTATTCAGCGATCAGGATGAACATATGCTGTTTTCCGTGGAGGAAGTGCTCTCGGACGAAGTGGTTGTAAGTGCCGTTGTGCGCTATGAGGCAAAGGATGAGACAGGCGAAAAATGGCTGGCAACTAAGGGCCCGGCGGGAACGGAAAGCTATGATGAGAATGGAAATCTTTTTCCGGACAGGCAGTTATATCTACTGTGGGGAAAGAAAGATGATTACCGTAGCTTAACAAGCAGTGCACAACTGATCCGGGGACAGAGTGATGAAAAAGTACAGTATTTTGTGCTGGATCATTACTATGGAGAGTGGTCTGCCCGTCTGAAAAAGGCGACGTTGTGTTACAATCTTCCAACAAAAGACGCAAATACGGCAGCACTGGATACCAGCTGCAATGTTCCGGTTTATGAATATACATTGAAGGCAAAAGATCAAAAGCAGATCAGCCCGAAGTACTATGAGCCAAAGAGGATGCGGCTGACGCAACTGAGTGTTGTCATCTATGGAACAACTACTGAGCATTATAGAAAAATGCAGAAGGATGCAGAATGGCCATTTGGTTTAGCAAGATGGGGGAAGGATCAGGAAAGCGTGGGAGAAGATCTTGGAAAAACCTCTTTGATTTACAAGGATGGAACGCGCAACTGGAATATTGCAGATCCTTATACAATTGATAGCATTAAGGATTCAAAGGCAAAGAAAACCTATTCGGACTGTAATGCAGTGTTACAGTCAGGAATTTTCTACAGGGTGACTCCTTATCTTGGGTTACAGGTGGCAAATAAAATTGATCCACAAGAGGCCAGTGAGATTGTTATGCGGACGAAGAAACGGGAGGTGACGTATGAACTGATCAAAGAAAAATAAAATTGCGGTTTTGTATTCATATAGAACATTCATCTTCATCCAGCCATTTGCATATGTAATAGCCAGTTACAGATGCCAATACGGAGATAAGAAATGTTAGTAAAAGCTCCAAAAGAGTCACCCCCTTCCTGCTGGAAAGAGTCGACAGCAAAAATATCATAACACGAAAATATGTTCGAATCAATGGGAGGGGTTGATTTTTTACAAGAATAATAGTATTATAAGGCTAGCTAAGAAATGTTAGTATGATTCCAAGGGAGTCAGAAAGAACCTGGAGTGCCAGCTCCAGGTTCTTTTGCGTGTTTGAAGGGACGGGTTTGCAATGTATGATGCTAAAAAGATCATAAATTTTATAAAAGCTAATTTGTAGAATCCTTAATTTGTAATTCATAACCCAATATAGAATTCGTAAGAATTTTTCCCTCATTCAGATAAGTGTATAAAATTCTGCTTGCTTCTTTTCCAAGTTCTGCCTCATTCTGATAGATGCAGCTGATTGATGGGTCAAATTCATCCAGCAATTCACTGTTGTGAAGAGAAGCAATTTTAATATCATCCGGAATTCGTAACCCTTTCTTTTTTAAAATCCGAATGATTTTGATACAGATATTATCATCCATGCACAGAATACAATCCACATTTGCTTCAAGACTTTTCTCAATTGCCATTTCAGCAATAATTTCAGATTCGGTATCATAAAAGATCAGGTTTTTATCCAGATACATATGGCTTTGCATATGGGCTCTTAGTATTCCATCCAGGCGAAGCTGATTCACCTTATGTTCTCTTTCCGCACACATGACAGCCATCTTGTTAAGTCCTTTATGAATAAGTGCTATGGTAATGTCATAGCATGCAGACTCATTATCAGAATCTACCCGGAGGACGGAGGGATCGTCACATGGTCCGATTACGACAAATGGAACCCCTTTTTCTTTGAGATACTGTATTTCATTATCATTTTCTACGGTTCGGGTCAGAATAACTCCATCCATCACATGTTCATCTACTGCTTTTTGCAAATTGCTGATATCATCGGGAGAAATTTTAATCAGACTGATCTGGTATCCCCGTATGGAAAAATAATCATATACACTGTATAACACATTTGAAAAATATGGTATTTTTGCAAAATCACCTTCACCGGGCAAAACAACAGAAATCATTTTCGT
>DLQV01000003.1 GCA_002474415.1 Lachnospiraceae bacterium UBA7598 | reverse complement strand
GGATTTTCGTTTGTCTATCCGATGCTTATGAGTCTTCTGATTTTCGGAGGCTCGCTTGAATTTGTCACCGTAGAAATGCTTTTGAGTCCGTTTGCCCCGCTGCAGGTATTTCTCATGGCACTGCTCATTCAGGCGCGCCATCTGTTTTATGGAATTTCCATGCTGGAAAAGTTTAAGGGAACCGGCTGGAAGAAATTTTTCCTGATCTTTGGTATGTGTGATGAGACGTTTTCCGTAAATTACACCGCCGAAATTCCGGAAGGGGTGGACAAGGGNNCAGGCGCGGCACCTGTTTTACGGCCTTGCCATGCTGGAACGCTACAAGGGCTATGGCCTGCGGAGCGTCTACATGATCTTTGCCATGAGCGATGAGACCTTTTCCATCACCTGCTCGGCCGAGCCTCCGGAAGGGGTGGACAAGGGCTGGTTCATGCTCTGGGTTACGTTTTTAAATCAGTTTTACTGGGTTTCTGCCGCGACAACCGGCGGCCTGATTGGTTCCCTCTTAAAATTTGACACGACCGGAATCAGCTTTGTCATGACTGCCATGTTTGTCGTGATCTTTCTTGAGCAGTGGCTGAAAGAGAAAAATCACATTTCCTCCCTGATGGGAATTGCCGTATCCGTGCTCTGTCTGCTTATTTTTGGCGCGGACTCCTTCATGCTTCCAACTATGGCGGCAATCGTGCTTTTTCTTACGCTTTCCCGGAAAAAATTAGAACCTGTGGAGATTTAACCTATGACGATTACACAACAGATTATCACGATCGGCTTATGCATTGCAGGAACGATGCTCACGCGCTTCCTGCCATTTGCCATCTTTAATGAAAAACGAAAAACACCCGCTTTTGTGCAATATCTCGGAAGATTCCTGCCATCCGCTGTCTTTGGGATGCTGGTGGTCTACTGTCTGCGCAACGTCCATGTGTTATCTGGCACACACGGACTGCCGGAGTTTATCTCCATTCTTGTAACCGGAGTTCTCCACATATGGAAAAGGCAGATGCTCCTTTCGATTGCGGGAGGAACCATCTGCTATATGTTGCTGTTGCATTTTATTTTTTAATGTCTTTATTTTCCACGATGGAGCATCCACGGATAAACCAGAAAAAGCTTAACGCTACTTAATTTTCTATTCCATCAACGCTTGGGGACATATGCACTAAAAGATTTGTCTAACCTCCCGTTTTCTTTTTCTAACGGGACTTTTTTACAGGAGAATTTTCTATATGTCCCCTGTTGCATCAGAACCGGGACATAGTAAATGACTTTTTACGACATGTCCCCGGCTGTTCCGCACAGACATTTTCCAGCTTCCTTAAAACAGATCCAGCATATTATCCAGGTAAATTTCTTCCCTGACATGCAGCTGGTACTGTGGTTTTGTCATATAATAGAGCAGAAATTCCAGAATCAGCGCACTGCCAAGCCCCCTCCCTTCGATCTTGAAATTGGAAAAGTCCATTGGCAGATATACATTCCGGATGGCATCAATACCGATAAATCCCGGATTTTGCATTGCTTTGGAAAAACGATATCCCTGCCCGGCATCCGGAGAGGCACAATGATGTTCCTCACCATTTTCTCCAAGATTTTTGCGGCTGACCGCTTCATAGCAGGCTTTCCGGTCTTTGCATCCAAACCAGCAACATTCGTTACACAAAAACTCCACCTTGTCTTTCTCTGGCTGAGACAGTGTCTTCCACCGATCAAAAACTTTGTTTAAGCGAAAATCAGGCACGACATAGCGAAACTCTTCCCGCCGGATTTCGTTCATTAATTGTTTAAAATCTGTCAGAACTTTTGTGGTAGAAGATACAAAATAAAGATGTGGATAAGTCTTTTTCAAATATTCCAGCAACCGATTGGAATAGACAATAACACCATTTTGCACCCCTTTGCTTTTTTCGAATAAGGCACAGAGCGCATTGCATTTCCGGTCAGAAAGATGCTCCTCTTTTAAAAGAGAATTGCTGAATGTCAGCCGCGCAGAAATTCCATACTCCTGCATCAGTGCCAGAACTTCCTCCGGATCATTTTCTCCGAATCCGGCGCGTCCTCCTCCCCAGAGACAATCTGCCGGTGCTCCGTAAACAGAACCGATCTCACACCATTCATAAAAGTATTCCCTGTGCTTCCGAAAAATTGGAAGAAATACGCGATACAATTCATAAAATTCAAACAATCCCGGAAGGTGATAATATGCTTTAATCATTATGATTTTCTTCCTCATATTCCATTTCCAGTTCGTCTGCCAGATAACCATCACTCATACAATGCATATCGGAAACGCCTTCTCTCATCAATTGATATACCTGTGAATGATAGAAAAAATCTAATGATGCATCCAAAGAGATTCCTTTTCTATTTGCAAAAAGCTCTATAATACGCACATATTTTTTCTGAAGTAAAATCGGATTTGCATTCATACTCTGACGCTCCCCTCATAATGCAGTAATCTTAAAGCATCTTCCGTTCGAAAGCAAATCTGTATGTTTGGTTTTTCATATCTCAAACGATTAATTGCTTCCTTTTTGTCGATCAAATGTTCAAAGTACAATTCTACCGTATTGAATACCTTATCATTTGCTACTCCTCCCATAACGATATCATAATTAGAAGTATCCCTTTCTCTCCTGCATGATAAAATAAAGTCTAACCATTCCTCCGAATATGACTCAAAATTTCTGACATTCAGTTTATCACTTGCAGATTCATCAAACTCATAACAGGATATAATCCCTGATTGTCCCCGTCTCTTAAATCGCCCACACCATTTAACAGCCTGATCTTTTATGGATGTAGTATAAAATCCTCTCCCAAAATCCACATCTGGTCTGGAATGTTTCAAATCCGGATTTGAAACCTCCATCCATGATCCATGATACACTTTCATATCTCAATCCCTTTCCATCTCATCACCTCGAGAAGATCATCTACAATATAGCTCTTCCCCTGCGTATGAAGCACTTCATATTCCGGAACAATATAATTATTTAAAATATCACTTTTTTTCGTAAATGCATCATAGATACTGACTGGATTTACACCCAGTCTGTCTGCAACATTTTCAATGCAAAATACTGCAAATTCCAGTTCTCTTTCATTTTGTATCGGTTGTTTTTCCATTTACTCATCACCCTCATTTTTCAGCGAAACAAGTACAAAATCAGGCCGGACATCACCCCGATTCCGATAATACAGATAATCACACCTCCAATGATCGTCACAGTTCTTCCTTCATTCGATAATTCCGCATTCTGAAACTGCCATCTGCGCATAAAAAAGTATACCTGATCCGGATAATAAATCTGTACGATTCCAAGCACATAAATAAGGACTCCCAATACCGTAAATCCCCAAAATGAAATCGACTCCAGATTGCCGTAAAGGACATGTCCCAATGCATTGCTGTATGTTTCATCACTGATGACAGGCTTTTCATTTCCTGCTATAATCTGCATTTCATCCCAGCCCACAGGTCTTCCATCTGCCGCGAACAACTCATCCCCCGTCCATGTGCCGCTGATTGAATTATCCGCAAACGAAAATGTGACCTGATCCCCTTTCATGGTATAGGAAACGCTCTTCTTTTTTCCATCTGCCACAAGTAAAAAAGTGTCATCTTTTGTGCGTTCAACATAGTTGGATGTGTTGTGCACAAACTTATCTGCACTGACTTTGTAATAAAAATCATCCCCGATATAAACGCCTTTTCGCAGCGTGAAATACCCGCCGATCACAACTGCCAAAATTGCTGCAATAATGAAAAAAATAAGTCCCAGATGTTCTCTGATTCTCTTCATCCCCCGCTCCTCCATACTATTTATTTTCAAAATTAACACTGCGGATAATGTTCCGGTTTATGATCTGTGTCCCCTTTTTCGGTGTCTCGATCTTCACCCACTGCGCATCCGCATCCATCAGTTTTCCCTTGATGCCACCCACATCATTAAATAAACTTACCACACAATCTTTTCCTATATAAGCATCTAAAATTGTACCACTCATAGTTTCGCATTCCTTTCCATTCTCTGTCACAATAAAAGCATCTTCATCCTGAACCATCAGCATATTGAGGGTATTGACCATGTTCAGATTATTGACCGCTGTCATTATTGTTACTGCATCCATACCTTCATCACCTCATACATATCAGTGTAGCATTCCTTCTACATACTTGCAATTACTTCACAAAACTTTACTCTGATACGTTTAATCCAATAACGTTTTCCAGCTTTCACTTTCATAAGCTTCAAAACACATCCGGATCTGCTCCTTTGTCACTTTTTCTACCGCAAGATTTTCCGGAAGTTCCTCTTTTGTAAAATATTTGATTTCTGTCGTTTCAATGTTTTCCTGAAAATCACCACCAATGACATTACACTGCACAAAGATTTTCACGACACCATATGGCAGATTACACTTGTTATGCTTTCGCCAGTCCTGTACTGCAATGACCTGATCTGCTTTTACTTCAAGTCCCGCCTCCTCCTTCGTTTCTTTTTCAATATTGGATGCGATGGACTGATCGACATCACACCAGCCTCCCGGCAAAGCCCACGTTCCATTTTTTTCATGCACCATAAGAATTTTTCCATCACGAAAAACTGCTGCCCTGGTATCTACCTTTGGTGTCTGATATCCATCCTCATTGCAAAAATGCATTTTTACGGTTTCCACTGGAATATCTGTACTTACAGAAACCATTTGCGCGGCTATATCCCGCAGTTCTTCATAACGCTCCCTGTCGTATTCATCGTTTCCATAGGCAAGTCCGGCCTGTGCAATACTCTGCACACGCATGGCAAGATTCATCCATTGATTCATTATTTTTTTCTCCCTTTTTCTCTTTCCGACAACGGCACTTCATTTTTCATGTAAGTATCCCACACATGTATCCGGTCCTGCTCATCCAGCTTTCGCAGCACCTTTGCCGGAACGCCTGCCACGATGCAGTCATCCGGCACATCACGGTTTACAACCGCCCCTGCCGCAACAATACAGTTTTTCCCGATGGTCACTCCTCCACAGATCGTCACACTCGAACAGATCCAGCTTCCGCTTCCGATGTGGATCGGCTTTGCATACTCAAGGTCATGGAAACCGTCCGGATACTGCTGTGGCAGACGCTCATCCGAAAGAAACGGATGGCACGGTGTTGCAATCGTCACGTTTGCGCCTACCCACACACCGTCTTCCAGCGTAATCGGTGCACAGT
>DLQV01000075.1 GCA_002474415.1 Lachnospiraceae bacterium UBA7598 | reverse complement strand
CGGATTTAAAATGACAAAAATGGATTATCTTAAACTTCTGGTGGATGAAATTCATTCTACCACGGTTGCAACAATAGGTTCAGACGGACACCCTCAGACGAGAATTATAGATATGATGTATTATGACGAAGAAGGTGTGTATTTTCTTACCGCAAAGGGAAAAGCATTTTATGACCAGTTAATGGAGCAGCAGTATGTGGCGATATCCGCAACTAAAGATAAGATCGCTGTGTCTCTGCGCGGAAAAATAAAGAACATTGGGAAAAAGAATCTTGATCTCATGTTTGAGAGAAACCCTTATATGAAGAAAATCTATCCGGGGGATACGAAAGACGCCATCGAAGTGTTCCAGTTGTATGAGGCACAGGGAGAGTATTTTGATATCAGTAATCCTTCCAATATTGTAAGGGATACCATAACCATAGGAACAGCAGAAGCTGTTCAGACCGGATATTTTGTCACAAAAGGCTGTATCGGATGTAAACTGTGTTATTCCGTATGTCCGCAAAAGTGCATTGATATCTCTTCCGTTCCGGTTGTAATCAATCAGAATCACTGCCTGCATTGCGGAAGATGCGCAGAAACCTGTCCAAAACAGTGCATTGAGAAAAGAGGTTAAGTATGATCTTTAAGAAAATCAGAAAAGGGCATGTTGACTGGGGAAACTTTTTGTGCAGTACCCCGGCAAGAGATTATGTATTCCAAAAAGAAACCTATGAAGACCAGATTGGCCGGGCGGCAGAAGAGATAAAAAATGCAGACAGTATCATAATCGGAGCTGGGGCCGGTGCATCGACAGCAGCAGGGATTCAGTATGGCGGTAAGCGGTTTACAGATAATTTTGCGGAATTTATAGAAAAATATGGCGGACATTATATGACCGATATGTATGCAGCCGGTTTTTATCCATACCCTTCGGAAGAGGCAAAGTGGGGATACTGGTCAAAGCATGCATTGATGAACCGGTTTGATCCTCCGGCATTGCCACTTTATACGGAACTTTATGATATTGTGAAAGATAAGGAGTATTTTGTACTGACGACCAATGTGGATCATCAGTTCTATAAAGCAGGATTTGAGGAAAACCGAATATTTGCGACACAGGGAGATTATGGAAAAATTCAGTGCCAGAAAGCCTGTCATCCAAAGACCTATGATGCAGAAGCGCTGTTTCGTAAGATGGATGCAGCAAGAAAAGACTGCCTGATTCCGTCAGAGCTGGTACCAAAATGTCCGGTGTGTGGAGGCAATATGGCTATGAACCTCCGCTGCGATAATTATTTTGTGGAAGACGAAGCGTGGCATGAGGCTGCTGACAACTATGCGGATTTTCTGGAACAGAATAAGGACAAAAAGGTGGTTCTTCTGGAACTTGGCGTTGGATTTAACACACCGATTATTATACGCTTTCCTTTTGAAAAGATGGTGCGAAAGAACCCATCTTACTGCCTGATACGTCTGAATATGAATGAAGCCGTCGTGCCGGAAAGTTTTGGAAAACGTGCAATTGGCATTGGCGGAGATATGGCAAAAGCAATCACAGATATAAGGGGGTTGGTATCATGACACAGGAAGAACGAAGAGAATATCTGATTCAGTATCTTTTAAAAGAAGAAATACGGTTTGGAAAACAGAACATTCCGGCAGATAAAAAAGAGCAGGAAAATCTGCTGCGGTCGCTTATGAATGTCAGACCGCCAAGACCAATCAGTGAGAAATTTTTAGAAATACAGGACGAATATCTGAAGGAAAGAAATACAGAGCGTGGTATCACAGATATTGCCGATCTGAAGCCTGTAGCATCTGATCCGAGACTCTATATCTGGCAGGGCGATATCACAACATTGAAATGCGATGCAATTGTAAATGCCTGCAATTCACAGATGCTTGGATGCTTTTCCCCGATGCATGCCTGCATTGATAACTTTATTCACACTTATGCCGGCGTGGAGCTTCGCCTGAAAATGCATGAAATCATGACAAAACAGGGACATGAAGAAGAGACAGGAAAAGCAAAGATCACACCGGGCTACAATCTTCCGGCAAAATACATCCTTCATACGGTAGGCCCTGTCGTACAATGGAAAGTTACAAAAAAAGAGGAAAATCTGCTTGCAAGCTGTTACAGAGAGTGTCTGAAACTTGCCGCTGATACCGGCGTGGAGTCGATTGCTTTCTGCTGTCTGTCCACAGGGGTATTTTGCTTTCCACAGCAGCGGGCTGCTGAAATTGCTACAGATACGGTAAAACAGTATCTTGATCAGGACAGCAGAATCAAGAAGGTAATCTTTAATGTGTTTAAGGATGAAGATCTGAAAATTTATAGCGGATTATTGTAAAACAAATGGTATAATAAAGCAAACGGGTGAGCACCTACCGACAGTCAGGCTGATTTTAAGATGAATTTAAAAGAGATCATCCATGAAAAGAATATTAGTAGTATTAGGCGGTGTCATATTGCAAAATTGCCGTAATCAATTATATCGGGTTTCATGACAGAGGAATGCTTTTGGCAGGCGGCTGTGGCGATACGAATGGGAAACCGCAAATTAATAAGACCAGTTACCTGAAAAAAGCTTATGAACTTGGTAAAAGGGTTTATGAGGAATAAAGCAAATCGGAATTTGTGGAGAGATTTCCTGAACTTTCCTTATTTTACAGGCTTTTCAGCCAATTAGATGAGTATAGCAACTACACTGTTCGCTGCTATCCTTTCTTCTGCTTTCCTTAACGACAGTATCACTTTTTTCGGTACGATAGGAAAAGGAATTGTAAGCCTGCTTCAAGAGTTTGTGACAGGTGCAGATCCTTTCGGACAATTAAGCAATGGAATCTCAAACAGTATCATTTCCGGGATTGTGTACTGGCTGATCGCAGCTATTGTTATGGGAATTTTATTCATCATAACGGGATTACCGATAGTCTGGATTGGTTATCAGGTTGGAAAAATCTACCGGAAATATTGTTTGGATATACTCAGCATTATGGTGACAATGATGAGTACAGCTATCGTGATCTACTTCGGAGAATGGATAAAATCTGTTATTCCGATAAACCTTATTGCACTGTTGCTTCTGGTGCATGTGATCTATATTGGAATCCGATGTTATGTGAAAGACTGGCGGGAAGAAAGAGGATATTATTAAATGAAAACAGGCAGCTAAAAATCAGAGCTGCCTGTTTTGGACTTTTAGTCATTTCGATGTTCCTGTCCCCATAAACAAAAGGCATCCAATACGGGTTCTAATGTTTTTCCGCGGTCAGATAAACTATATTCTACTCGTGGGGGGATTTCACCATAATCTTTTCGAATAATTAATCCGTCTGCTTCCAGTTCTTTTAATGCTTTAGATAAAGAACGAAAAGTAGCGGTTTCCATTTTGCGTTGAAGTTCATTATATCTTGTAGGACCGTCAAGTTGTAGACAGTATAGAATTGGAAGCTTATATTTTCCCTCAGTAATTGACTTTGTGTAATAAAATCCAGTGTTTTTAATACCGTTTAATGCAAAACACCTTTGCTCGTCTTTGAATTTTTCAGACATTTATATCCTCCATTCACTATACTTAAATATAGTACATGCTGTTAAATATCGTACTTGTTGCAATCACATACACATGATACAATGCACTCGAAAGAATTTCAAGGGAAATAGGAAGTGAAATGGTAATGAAGGTTCTTGTTATAACTGGAAGTCCTCACAGAAAAGGTACTTCTGCATTTATGGCTGAAAAATTTATTGAAGGTGCATCGGAAATGGGTGCCAAAATTAACCGTTTTGATGCTGCATTCGCAAATGTGCATCCATGCATAGGAT
>DLQV01000091.1:24400-24648 GCA_002474415.1 Lachnospiraceae bacterium UBA7598 | reverse complement strand
TTATGCTACGCTGCTTGTGACGGGATTTACCATATTGTTGCTGCTTACGAAGGGATCGGACCTGATTTCCCTGTATCTGACGGATACTGCGGGAAATGGAGCAACCGATGTGGCACTTCAATATGGAGAGCAGTATCTGGTGATTATGCTGGTGGGACTGGTTCCGTTTGCAGTGAATCAGGCATATGCAACCAACATAAAAGAAACGGGACAGACGCTGGTTCCGATGCTGGCAAGTTTTGTGGCGG
>DLQV01000091.1:8384-24378 GCA_002474415.1 Lachnospiraceae bacterium UBA7598 | reverse complement strand
TTTTGTGGCGGTGGGAACCAATGCGGTGCTGGATTATCTGCTGATCTTCGGCGTGGGGCTGTTTCCGAAACTTGGGGTGACAGGGGCGGCTCTTGCCACTGTGATTGCCCGGTATGTAGAAGCTGTTATTGTTGTCTTCTGGGCACATAGGAACCGGGAGAAGAACCGGTATCTCGAAGGGGCTTATCGGGGAGTTGGAATCCCGGTGAGCGAATTGAAAACGATATTAATCAAAGGACTTCCGCTGATGTTTAACGAAGTTCTATGGGCAGCAGGTATGACAACCGTTACCCAGTGCTATTCCGTGCGTGGACTTGATGTGGTGGCAGGACTGAATATTGCTACGACGATTACCAATTTGTTTAACATTGTCTATATACAGTTGGGAGCATGTATCAGTATTGTTGTGGGACAGTATTTGGGAGCCGGAGAACTGGAAAAGGCAAAAGATGCAGACAACAAGATGATTGTTTTCAGTGTGTTCTGTTGTGTGATTATGGCGGCAATCATGTTTTTTGTGGGTGGATTTTTCCCGGGTATTTACAATACGACAGCCGAAATTAAGGATCTGGCTACCAAGTTTATCGCCGTCTCTGCGCTGATCATGCCGTTTTGTTCGTTCACTCATGCGTCTTATTTTACGCTTCGTTCCGGTGGGAAAACGATGGTTACGTTTTTATTTGATTCGGTGTTTACCTGGGTGGTCGTTGTGCCGGTTGCATTTTTGCTGGCGCACGGTACGGGACTTGGAATTGTAAGTGTTTATTTTCTGGTACAGGCTACGGAGCTGATTAAGGTCGTGATCGGATACTGCATGGTGCGAAGCAACGTCTGGGTGGTAAAAATGGTATAAATATAGTCAGAATGGAAATGATTTGGAAAATTACTTGAAATCATCAGCCGCGAATGATACCATAAATTTGAATTATGTCGGGAAAAAGTGGCATTTTAAAGTGAAATGGAAGTATGTAGGATGAGTATTTCAAAAAAGAAGATCATATTTCCCATTCTGGTTTTGGTGGTGGGAACGATCGTTTTGGGCGTTACGGTCCATAACATCCAGACAAATAAACAGAACGAGAGACGGATCAGTGCAAGGCTGAATGCAACAACGTATGCGCAGCGGATGGAAAGTGAGATAAACAATGGAATATCGATTACGGATACGCTGAAAGAATCGCTGATCAGTAATGACGGAACGTTAAACAAGTTTGACCAGATCGCAGCAGACCTGATGAACGACACGATTCAGAGTATCCAGCTGGCACCGGGAGGTGTGGTTACAGATATTTATCCGGAGGCAAACAACGAGGCCGGAAAGATAGATCTGCTTCATGATAAAGACCGGAGAGAATTTTGCCAGTATGCCATAGATCATCAGCTGGCGGTGATACAGGGACCATTTCAGCTGAATCAGGGAGGCAGAGGAATCGCCGTGAGAAATCCGGTTTATCTGGAAAAGGACGGAAAGGAAGAATTCTGGGGATTTACCATTGTGATTATCCGTGTGCCGGACATTTTTCTGGATTCCGTGCAGGCACTGAACGGATTCGGGTATGATTACCGTCTGTTAAAGACAACGTCTCCGTGGAAGAATACCTACGAGGAAGTCTATCATTCCGGAGGGGATCTTGTGAAGCCGGTTGCCTACACGTTTGATCTCGGTGGAGAATCGTGGAAACTGGAAGTGATGCCGAAAAAGGGCTGGACAAAAAGTAGGTCATCCACTACGGTTCTGTGGGGAGGCGCGCTTATCGTACTGCTTCTTACGGTTCTTACAGCCGTTGCACTGGGGCTGGATGAGAGCAGGAAGCGGTTAAAAAAGATGGCGGTCACAGATGCACTGACCGGAATCTATAACCGTTGTGGATTTGATGAACAAGTAGAAAAATATCTAAAATCCCATCCGCAGGAGTCCTGTGTGGGAATTGAGTTTGATATTGATGATTTTAAGTCCATCAATGATATGTATGGGCATGCATCCGGGGATCATGCACTCAGACGTGTGGCCGCGGGTATGAGAGAAAGTTTTCCGAAAGAGGCAGTTCTCGGACGCAGCGGCGGGGGTGAATTCTGCATTTTTTTACCGCATGTGACGAACAGCGGGGTAAAAGAAAAGATAGAGGAGTTTGCCACGATGTCCCGGACCTTTGTGCACAAAGGAAAAGAATATCCGTTTACGATTTCTCTCGGATATGCAGAGTATCCCCGGCAGGCAGCAGATCTCGACAGTCTGATGCACCATGCGGATGTTGCACTCTATGATGTCAAAGCAAGGAATAAAAGGGGCTGTCAGGCATATCGGCCGGGCTTTCAGGAAAAAAGGACGCAGCTTGGTTTCGCACTGAAAGATGTCTCGGAAAATCTGCCGGGAGCATTTTTAATCTATAAGGCAGATCCGGCGGATGATACGCTTCTTTTTGCCAACCGTGAGATGATACAGCTTGCCGGCTGCAGGGATCTGGAGGAGTTTTTTGCATACACCGGGCGCAGGTTCTGTAATCTGATCAAGCCGGAGGAACAGACGCAGGTGGAGGAGAGCATCTGGGCGCAGCTTCATGCACAGCCGGAGCAGGAAAATGATTATATCTGCTTTTCACTGGTGAAAAAAGACGGGACCTGCCGGAAGGTATTTGACCATGGAAGAATCGTGGAAAACAGATATTACGGAAAAGTCTTTTATGTGCTGATCATGGATCAGGAACTTATGGTACGACACTATTTATAAACAATTGTTAAATATTTAAAAAATATTTGGAAAATGAACAACTTTTCTGAAAAAATCGGTTATAATAATTTTATCTGAAAATTTAACGAAAAATACATAGGAAGCGGATGGAATTATTATAATGGAACAGGAAAACAGAGTCAGAATGGAACGAATTGCAGCAGATCCACAGTCCGGGCTGTCTGCAGAGCAGGTAAGAAGACGGTTCGCACAGGGGGCAGACAATTATAAAGTGGAGTCTTCTACATTGTCCATATCGGAGATTGTGCGCTCGAATGTCTGCACATATTTTAACCTTGTATTTGCTGTGATTGCAGTTTTGCTTGCCATTGTGGGAGCATGGTCGGATATGTTGTTTCTTCCGATCATTGTAGCTAATACCTGCATTGGTATTATCCAGGAGGTACACTCCAAAAAGGTGCTGGATAAATTATCCATTTTGAATGCGCCGCATGCGGTTGTGATCCGCGACGGAAAGCGGCAGGAGATTCCGGCAGATCAGCTGGTGCTCGATGATATTGTAGAATTTTCGGCGGGAAGCCAGATTCCGGCGGATGCGAAAGTGGTATCCGGAGAACTGCAGGTGAACGAATCCCTGATTACCGGAGAATCAGATGAGATTGAAAAACGGGAGGGAGATTCCCTGCTTTCCGGAAGTTTTGTAGTATCCGGAAAAGCATATGCGCGTCTGGAAAAGGTCGGAAAGGATTCTTATATTTCCAAGCTGACACTGCAGGCAACAAAAAGTAAAAAGGGAGAGCAGTCCGAAATGATTCGTTCCCTGAATTATCTGATCATGGTGATGGGAATTATTATCATTCCCATTGGGATTGCTCTGTTTGTGCAGTCCTTTATCTACAATGAGGGAACGTTTCATGACAGCATCACTGGTATGGTGGCGGCTATCATCGGAATGATTCCGGAAGGTCTGTATCTGCTGACAAGCGTGGCGCTTGCGGTCAGTTCCGTGCGTCTGGCACAGAAAAAGGTACTGATCCACGATATGAAATGCATTGAGACGCTGGCAAGGGTGAATGTTCTTTGCGTGGACAAAACCGGTACGATCACAGAGCCAGGGATGCATGTCTATGATTTTTCTGTTTTGGAGGGCGTGGATCAGCTGGAGATTTCCCAGCGGCTGTCGGATTTTGTGGCAGCACAGGAAAAAGATAATGCGACAATGGAAGCACTCAAGGAATATTTCTCCCACGGAACCGGTATGCGGGCAAAAGAAGTGTATTCGTTTTCTTCGGAGACCAAGTATTCGGGTGCCGTTATGAATGATGGAAAATCTTATGTGATCGGGGCACCGGAATTTGTTCTGCGGGGACAGTTTTCCCAATATCAGGAGCAGATTGCCGCCTACAGCAGCAAAGGATATCGTGTGCTTGTATTTGCGGAATATGAGGGGATTCTCGACCGAAAACCGCTGACGGAGCCGGTACTTCCACTTTGTTTTGTGATGCTTGCAAATCCGATCCGTAAAGGGGCAAAAGAAACGTTTACGTATTTTGCGGAAAATGATGTTGATATCAAGGTGATCTCCGGAGACAATCCGCTGACGGTTTCTGTCATTGCCGCAGAGGCAGGCATTGCGGGGGCGGAGCGTTTTGTTGATGCATCAACCTTAAAAGAAAAAGAAGATTATGATCGCGCCGTGGAAGAATATACGGTATTTGGCCGTGTGACACCGAGCCAGAAACGGATGCTGGTGCAGGCGCTCAAGGAACATAAAAAAACGGTTGCCATGACAGGAGATGGCGTAAACGATGTACTTGCGCTCAAAGATGCAGACTGTAGTGTGGCGATGGCTTCCGGCAGTGATGCAGCTTCTAATGTGGCACAACTGGTACTTCTGGATTCCGATTTTTCCAGAATGCCATCGGTCGTTGCGGAGGGCCGCCGTGTGGTAAATAATATCGAGCGGACCGCGGCGCTGTATATTGTAAAAAACATTTTCTCCATGCTGCTTGCTATTTTCTCCGTGATTTTGATGCTGGATTATCCGCTGGAACCATCACAGGTATCGCTGATCAGCATGTTTACGATTGGTATTCCGTCGTTTGTTCTGGCGTTGGAGCCGAATAAGGATCTGATCCGCGGCCATTTCCTGACCAACGTACTCGTGCGGGCACTTCCTGCGGGCCTGACAGATTTTATTGTGGTGAGCGGTCTGGTAATTTTCTGCCGGGAATTTCAGGTGGATCTGGATTGTCTGTCTACTTCCTGTACCATTCTGGTTGCAATCGTTGGTTTTATGATTCTGCACCGCATTGCAAGACCGATGAATACCGGACATATTGTGATGCTGGTTGGTGTGATCGCAGGCTGGATTTTCTGTATGCTGTTTGGTGGAAGATTTTTCGGAATTACGGGAATTTCCAAACAGTGTGAGATGCTGATGGTAATTTTTGCCATTATTACAGAACCGGTTCTTCGTTATCTGAGTCTGATTGTGGAGTGGATTTCCGCGAGGTGCCGCATGATCCACGCCCGGTTTTCAAAGGCGTAAAAGTGGGGCTGGTTCTTGCATGCATATAAGGAATCGTATATAATAAAAGACATACTAGTAGAAAAGCAGGTGTGGATGTGCAGAAGAGAATCAGGCAGATAGCCGCAGGCAGGTTCGAATCGGATCAGCCGTCGCTTTCTTTTTCGGAAGAGGAACTGTTCCTTACCGTTACAGAAGGACAGGAATATACCGGAGAATTTGAAATCACCAGTAAAAATCATATTCCGGTGCGGGGCATTGTCTACTCCACCCACCCAAGGATGGAGTGTCTGACACCCCAGTTTGAAGGCGAAACCATACGGATTCGATATCAGTTTCATAGTAAAGGGCTCGTTGAGGGGCAGGAAGAAAAGGGTGCGTTTGTGATTTTTTGTAATCAGAGTGTACACAGCCTTTCTTTTTGTGTGTCCACATCCCGTTTATATGCGCAGACAGCGGCAGGTGCGATTCGCAGTCTTTCGGATTTTACGGCACTTGCAAAGGAAAACTGGCAGGAAGCATATCAGCTCTTTTATCACAAGAGTTTTCCCAATATTTTAAAAGCAAAAGAGACAAAAGAAAAGATGTTCTATCAGGGAATTCTTGCAGCAAAACCATCCCCGCAGAATCTGGAAGAATTTTTGGTAGCAGCAGGCAGGAAAGAACAGATTCATTTTACGATTTCAGAGACGGACTGCCGGTTTGATGCGCTCACCGAAAGCCAGCAGCAGAAGATCGAAATTAAAAAGAGTGAGTGGGGGTATTTTGAACTTTCCATAACTTCCGATGCCGCGTTTGTACAGCCGGCACAGTCACAGATTACTTCGGAGGATTTTCTGGGAAGCACATTTGTCCTGAAATATGTTGTGGATTATGATCGGATGCATGCCGGAAACAACTATGCAAAACTTACTTTTTCCTCGGTATATGAGACAAAGGTTCTAGAGATTTATGCGCATAAAGGGGAAAAACAAAAGTCAAAAGAACGGAAAGAACATGAAAAAATCAGGGAATGTCAGTCTGGCCTGGTAGAATTGTATGAAAATTTCCGCCTGAAAAAGATCGTGACCGGTGTGTGGGCAAATGCGTCGGTGGAACTCTTAAACCAGCTGCATGCCATGCTTCCGGATCAGGTGATGTATCAGTTGATGAAGGCACAGGCACTTGTGATCAATCACCAAAAACAGGAAGCGGAGTGGATTCTTGAGGAATTTAAGCGGGAATGGCCTGATCATCATACTCCGGAGTGGGGATATTATCTGTATATTATGACGCTTCTGGAACGGGAACCAGCATATGTGGACCGCATGACGCATGAGATTGAGATGATTTTTCATGAGAATCCGGATTCCGCTCTGTTATTCTGGGTTCTTTCATTTCTGGAAGAGGAATATTACAACAACAGCGCGCACAAACTGCGTGCAATTGCACACTGGGTAATGAATGGATGTGTTTCCCCGTATCTGTACCTGGAGGCATATTATCTGATCAGCCAGGATCCATATCTGTTCACGAAACTGGGAAGATTTGAAGTGCGGATTCTGCGCTGGGCAATCCGTCACCAGGTTCTGACAAAGGAGCTGGCAGCACAGATTTTTGAAGTCGTGGAAATGAATCAGGGATTTCATCCGGTTCATTTTGAACTGATGCAGGCAGCTTATGAGACAGAGGAAAAACCGGAATACGTGAGCCAGATCTGTAGTTATCTGATCCGGGCACAGCGATTTGAAACAAAGTTTCACCACTGGTATGAAAAGGGGATTGAACTTGAACTTCGGATTACCGGATTATATGAGGCATATCTGTTGTCCATGGATGAGCGGGAGGTTGCATCGGTTCCAAAGATTATCCGGATGTATTTTCAATATGATAGCAACCTTCCTTACCGGAAGATGGCAATTCTGTACAACAATATCATTGCTTCAAAGAAAAGTGAACCGGAAATTTATGAGCAGTATCGCAGAGTGATGAGCCGTTTTGCCATGGAGCAGATGGAGAAAAAACATGTGGATGATAATCTGGCGGTGGTTTATGAGGACATGCTTGAGCTTGGACTGGTGAATGAAGAACTTGCAAAATGTCTTGCAGATATTTTGTTTGTGCACAAGCTGGTGATCATGCAGCCGCATATGGTTCGTGCCATTGTGTACCAGAAGCAGATGAAAGATCCGCAGATTGTTCCGATCGTGGACGGATGTGCTTATGTATCTGTTTTTTGCAAAGAGTATGCAGTGCTGTTTGAAGATGAGAAAGGTAGAAGATATATCCACAGTGTTCCATACCGTATGGACCCGCTGCTGGATCCAAAGCCATATCTGGAAAAGTGTACGGCACTGGCACCGGAGGAATTGCCATATATTATTTCGCGTTTTGAAGAAAAACCGGATTATCATGCATTTGGTCCGGAAGAAGAAAAATTTTTCCGGCGGATTTTATTTGCGAAGGAGCTGGATACAGAGTATCAGTCGTATTTTGCAAGGGAGATTGTACGGTATTATCAGAAGAACGAACAGGAACCTGTGGTTGGACAATATCTTGCACAGGCGGATTATGAGCAGATGCCGCAGGCTGTCCGCCAGTACATGATGGAGGCTCTTGCGGACTGGCGGATGTATGATCAGTTATATGAGCGCATGCAGGAATACGGTCTGGATCAGATCGGATCGGCAGCAAAAGTTGCGGTTGCAAGCTATCTGCTGGATAGGATGGAAGAAAAAGAGCCGGATGATGAACTGCTGCTTTTGTGCACCAGTGCATTTTTAAACAAAAAATACAATGACAGGATCCTGCAGTATCTGAGTGATTTTTATTCAGGGCCGGTTGAGACGATGCTTCGATTATGGAGAGCAGCGCATGATTTTGAACTTCAGACAAGAGATCTGGAAGAACGGATTCTTGAACATATGTTGTATGCGGATATGGATCTTGCGATGGCACAGGATGTATTTATACATTATTACGAAAGCGGTGGACAGGAGCTGATCGTTCTGGCTGTCATTACCGTATTTGCGCATGCCTGTTTTGTAAAAGGAGCCAGATTGCCGGAACAGGTTCTTAAAATTATTTGGAGACGGTATCAAAATGACCAGAAACTGAATGATGCCTGCAAACTTGCTCTGCTCAAATCCTTTTCGGAATCACCCCTTCAGGGGGAACAGTATGAAGCGGCGGATCTGCTGCTGGCAGAGTATACGGGCAGGAATATGAATTTCGCGTTCTATAAAAAAATGGACCGGAAACTGGTACAGAAATACCATTTGTATGACAAGGTTTATCTGGAACACCGGACGGATCCGAGGAAACATGTTGTGCTGCATTACAGCAGGGATGAGGACGGGGAGCAGTTTCACGAAGTGGATATGCCGAATGTCTATGATGGCATTTTTGTTGAGACTTTTGTGGTATTTTTCGGGGAAGAGATTCAGTATTATATCACCGAAGAATATAAAAATAAGGTCATTTCAACCGAAAGTAATCGTCTGACCTGCAACGATATCTATGCGCAGAAAGATGAAAGCAGATATAATCTGATCAACCAGATGCTGATTTCGGAAACACTGTCCGATGAGACCTCTATGTTCCAGACAATGAAACAGTATGCAGGATATGATACAGTGACAAAAAAAGTATTTAAGCTTTTGTAATCAGGATGGGGGAAGAAATGGAAGCCAATACCTGTTATCTTGGCATCGAGCTGAATGATTCGTATGCCATGGTAAGTTATATGCAACCAAATATGGAAGAACCGGAAACCGTCAGCACGATTGCCGGAAGTGAAAATTACCGGATTCCGACATTGCTTGCGCGGCGCAAAAACATCGGCATGTGGTATTACGGGGAAGAAGCCGGAAGGATGGCAAAGACCAGTGAGGTGATCTGTGTAGATGCACTTCTCCGCCGTGCCGTGGCATCGGAAGTGATCACCATTGCAAAAGAAAGTTATGATGCAGTGGATCTGCTGGCGCTGTTTATCAAAAAGGTGATTGAGCTGCCGCAGAAACTGGGAAACACTTCACATGTGACAGGAATTATCCTGACCGTGGATCATCTGACAAAAGAACTGATCGGTATTTTCCGTCATGTGGCAGAACTTTTAAACCTGCCACAGGAAAAATTTGCAGTGATCGATAACAGAGAGAGTTTTTATGCGTTTGCCATGAATCAGGAAAAGTCGCTGTGGATGCATGATGTATTTTTGTTTTCCTGTGGGAAAAATGCAGTCAGTTTTTATGATCTTTCCAGAGATATACATACAAAACCGCAGATGATCACGATTCATGCAACCGGTGCGCAGGAACTGGGAGAGGATAAAGATGAGGCATTTGCAAGGCTACTGACTGGCTGTTTTGCAAACCGTCAGGTATCCTCGGTTTATTTGGTAGGTGACGGATTTGACGGAGAATGGATGAAACAGTCACTGGCAGTACTCTGTCGTGGGCGGCGCGCATTTATGGGACAGAACCTTTTTTCGAAAGGGGCATGCTATATGGCACACATTCGGGAACAGGGAGAGAACTGGCCGTTTATTTATATGGGCGAAAACGAAATGAAATTTAATCTGAGTTTAAACGTCATGGAAAAAGGAAGAAAGATGGCCTTAAATCTTGTCAGTGCCGGAAAGAACTGGTTTGAGATGAAAAATACATGTGAGGTGATCTTAAGTGGCAGCCCACAGGTGGAATTATACAAACAACTTCCGAGCAGCAGTACGCCACAGATACAGACGGTAGAACTGGAAGATCTCCCGATGCGGCCGGATCGGACAACGAGACTCCGGATCATTGCAAATCCGGTGGCAAACGATAAGATTGAAGTGGAAATCCGGGATCTGGGATTTGGTGAATTTTTCCCGGCATCTGACCGGGTATGGAAATGTATCGTAACGATGGGATAAAATTATGGGTGAATTATTACTTTGTCATGAAACAATTGCGGCTCTGCCATATTACATAGAAGAAACCGGAATAAATATTTATTCCATGGAAGAACTCAGCTATTATATTTCCGGAAATGTGTATCTTTTGGATCGGTCTTTTATGTGTGAAAGTTTATGCACATGGATTGAAAAGCAGATGAAACGCACAGAACTTGCAGAGAAACTTCGGACATGTATTCGTACGGAGAAAAGATTGTCCGATTTTGTTTTTGCCATTCTCGAAGATACGGCATATTGCACCATGAAAGAGATGCAGGAGATTGTTTTTGCGGTCCGGCAGATGGAACAGAAGTCGGATTTTGAATGTGAAAAGATTCGGGCAGATCAATTGATGGAAAAGGATAAATATTTAGCTGCGATCTATCGGTATAAGCATCTGCTTGAGACGGCGGATACAAAAGAAACCAGTGAAGTTCTGCGGGGGAACATCTGGCATAACCTTGGAACGGCATATGCAAGGCTCTTTTTATTTGAAGAGGCGGGACGGTGCTATGAAAAGGCATATGAATATAACAAACAGAAAGAATCGCTCCGGGAATGTCTGATGTGCTGCAGGTGCAGACATGATGAAGCAATGTTTGCGGAAATTGCAGATAAATATCAGGTGAACGAGATGGAGCAGCAGGAAATCGAAAATGAGATTTCCATTGCATGCAAGAGTGAAAAACTAGAACAGTTTGAGTCCCGCCTAGAAGAATTAGCGCAACAGAGCGGAGGAGCCCAGAAGGCAAAGGTAAAAAAAGATGTCATGAATATGATTGTTCAGTGGAAGAAAGATTATCGAAGGAGCTGCAAGGTATAACGTATGATTTTTTCAAATTTATTTCATCGGAAGAAAAAAGAAAGTGAGACAGGAAATATCTCACAGTATGATCAGAGCGAATATGCAAAACTGGAAACGAAAAATATTGTCAAAGAATTGAATTTGTCGGATGCGGCACAGGCCAAGAAATATGTGGTGGATTTGTGCAAACAGATGATTCAGGCTTCCAAAGATATTGAGGAAAGTAAATCGGAATATCAGCTGGTAACCAATTATCTGACGGATATTCAGATTTTAGAAGACCTGACAGACACTGAGCGCAAGCCGATTCTCGAGTGTGCCACACAGGTTGCCAAGTTGGAAAAGCAGAGGACGGACTTTTTGAAAACGGAGCGCCGGCTGACAGATACGCAGTTTGCGCAGATGCAGGAGGAAGAAGCAAATCTTCCGGGAGTCATTCGCAGGCTGAAAGCAAACGAGGCAGATCTGGATGCGATCAAGAGAAATATGGCATATCTGGAAGGGAAAAAACTGGAATGGTCGATGCAGAGAACGGATTCGGCGAGAGTGCAGAAAGTGACGCGTACGGCGGCATGTTATCTGCTGGCAGTGTTTATTACGTTGTTTGCGTTTGTCGGAATTCTTTCCTGGTATCTGAATAAGGATCTGCAGCTGGTTCTGACCATTATGGGATTTGCAGCAGTGGGAGCAGGAGCATTTATTCTGATCCGTTACCAGGATTCCACAAGAGAGATCCGCCAGGCGGATGTCAACCGCAATCAGGCGATTACTTTGGAGAACCGGGTAAAAATCCGTTATGTCAATACAAAAAATGCGGTGGATTTTACCTGCGAAAAATATCATGTTCGGAATGCAAAAGAACTGGAATTTTTATATGGGCAGTATCAGGATGAAGCGCGGGAAAAGGAGACATTCCGTAAGACAAGCGATGATCTGGAATATTATACCCAGAATCTTTTGCAGTATCTGACACGGCTGCGGATGTATGATACCCGTGTATGGCTGACGCATGCGAATGCGCTTGTCGATAACCGGGAAATGGTGGAGCTAAAGCATGAACTGCTGACCCGGCGCCAGAAACTGCGGGCCCGCATGGAATACAGTGTGGGAAGTATTCATGAGATGAAGGGAGAGGCTCTCAAAAATATGAGCAAACTCGGAAACAATGCCTATCAGTTAGAGCAGATCATCCGCAAGATTGAGGCAATGAATCCCGCATTTAAGTAAAAGTGATATTAATCTATTAATTTTACTTTTTAGATAGCCGTCCTGTGTGAAAGGGACGGCTATCTTTTTCGTCTTAGCGTGTAGTGTTTTGCATACAGTCAAAATTCGGATTAAAAGCATAGTAGTTTTTGCTGTCCAGTTCTTCCTGCAACATGCGAAGTGCTTCTCCAAAACGCTGAAAATGCACAATTTCACGCTCACGCAAAAAGCGTATCGGATCAGCAACTTCCTGATCTTTTGCCAGACGCAGTATATTATCATACGTTTTTCTTGCTTTTTGTTCTGCTGCCATGTCCTCTACCAGATCGGCAATTGCATCACCGCTTGACTGAAATTCGGTAGCGGAAAATGGAACTCCACCTGCAGCCTGTGGCCAGACACCTGCGGTGTGATCAATATAATATGGTGCAAATCCGGAAGCTTCCAGTTCTTTGGCGGAAAGTCCGCGTGTCAGCTGGCGGACAATTGCACCAATCATTTCTAAATGACCAAGTTCCTCTGTTCCGATGTCAGTAAGTACACCGGCAATTCGCGGATTTGCAAAAGAAAACCGCTGGGCTAGGTAGCGCATGGAAGCTCCCATTTCGCCATCAGGACCACCGTACTGACTTATAATAAAAGAAGCCATTTTGGCATTTGGCGTTGAAATGGAAATCGGATATTGTAGTCTCTTTTCATAATTCCACATAACTTATTTCACTCCTTCCCATGGCATTGGACCGGCATTCCAGTCCCAGTCCTCCAGCGGCTGGCTGCCAAATGCGGACAACGGTTCGAAACGTTCTTCGTAGGTCTTTTTAGCGGAATTGTATAATTCGTTGCACTGATTGTAATAAGAGAGTGCCTGTGCGTCATCCGGATGGGTATCCAGATAAAGAAGCATATCATAGGCACAAAAGCCTAGCGCCATAACCCAGCGGTACAACTCCGACCGGTTCATTGGCTGAGAAGATGATCTTGTCATCGCCGCCGCCCTCCCTGCATCATATTCATATTGCATTTTCCGGTGAACGGTTTATCCAGTTCCGGAAAAATTGTGCCTGCAGCAAGCCCGCGCATAGGATCGTAGGTTTTGCCGAATGTCTGCCAGGGAACATAGCACATACCCGGTACCTGATGTTCACAATTGTCTGTTTCCGGCATGGAATTAATGGTTACATTCATGGATTTCTTTTTCCTTTCTGATCAGCATATACTGTATGATATGTTTCGTTTGCGTTATGTGTGTATTTGTTATATAATAAAAACCATGACAGAATAAGGAGAGAAACGCAATGAGTAAAGTAAGAACAAGATTTGCACCAAGTCCGACAGGAAGAATGCATGTGGGAAATCTTCGTACAGCATTGTATGCATACCTCGTAGCAAAGCATGAGGGCGGAGATTTTATTTTAAGAATAGAAGATACCGATCAGGAGCGCTATGTGGAAGGCGCTGTAGATATTATTTACCGCACCCTGCAGAAAACAGGTCTGATCCATGACGAGGGACCGGACAAGGATGGCGGCTGTGGACCATACGTACAGAGTGAGCGCCAGGCACAGGGCATTTATTTAAAATATGCCAAAGAGCTGATCGATAAAGGCGAGGCTTATTATTGTTTCTGCGACAAGGAACGCTTAGAGGGACTCAAAAAAGTAGTTGCCGGAAAAGAAATTCATGTATATGACAAGCACTGTCTGCATCTTTCCAAGGAAGAAGTGGAGGAAAAACTTGCCGCAGGCGTACCGTATGTCATCCGTCAGAATAACCCGACGGAGGGAACGACAACTTTTGAGGATGAGATTTACGGAGATATCACGGTTGACAATGCGGAGCTGGATGATATGATCCTGATCAAGTCCGATGGATATCCGACTTACAATTTTGCAAACGTAGTAGACGATCATCTGATGGGAATTACCCATGTTGTCCGTGGTAATGAGTATCTTTCCTCTTCCCCGAAGTACAATCGTCTGTATGAGGCATTTGGCTGGGAAGTACCGGTATATATCCACTGTCCGCTGATTACGGATGAGAATCATCAGAAGCTGTCAAAACGATGCGGACATTCTTCGTTTGAAGATCTGGTAGAGCAGGGATTTCTGACAGAAGCCATCGTAAACTTTGTTGCATTGCTTGGATGGAGCCCGGCAGATAACCAGGAGATCATGACACTTGAAGAACTGGTAGAAAAGTTTGATTACCATCACATGAACAAATCACCGGCAGTTTTTGACTATACCAAGTTAAAATGGATGAACGGGGAATACATCAAAAAGATGGACTTTGACAAGTTCTACGAGATGGCGCTTCCGTATATCAAAGAAGTGATTACCAAAGATTATGATCTGAAGAAGATTGCACATATGGTACAGACCCGTATCGAGATCTTCCCGGATATCAAGGATCACATTGATTTCTTTGAGAAACTTCCGGAGTACGATGTGGCAATGTATACCCACAAGAAGATGAAGACAAATGCACAGACTTCTCTTGAAGTGCTGCAGGAGATCCTTCCAATCTTAGAGGCACAGGAAGATTACAGCAATGATGCATTGTATCAGACACTTCTTAAATATGTAGAGCAGAAGGGCTGCAAGAACGGTTATGTTATGTGGCCGATCCGTACAGCAGTATCCGGCAAGCAGATGACTCCGGGCGGCGCAACCGAGCTTATGGAGGTTCTTGGAAAAGAAGAGTCTCTTGCACGTATCCGCAAAGGAATCGAACTCCTTTCTCAGGCACAGTAGAACATTCTCACAGGAGAACGAATGAACTATAATGAATTCCAGCAGCAGGCCATCCGCCATAAGGATGGCCCGATGCTTGTTCTAGCAGGTCCCGGATCCGGGAAAACTGCAGTAATTACCCAAAGAACGAAACAGCTAATTGAATATGAGAATGTAGATCCGTCCAATATTCTTGTGATTACATTTACGCGTGCAGCAGCACAGGAGATGAAGCAGCGTTTTCTTGCAGCGACAGGAGAAGCGAAAACGAAAGTGACATTTGGCACGTTTCACGCCATATTTTTTATGGTATTGAAACTTGCGTATCATTTTAATTCCGGGAATATTATTTCGGAGGAACAACGGTATCAGTTTATGCGGGAAATTTTGTCCTATCATCATCTGGAGTACCGGGACGAAAGCGAATTTATCGGAGATGTTCTGACAGAAATCAGCCGGGTGAAAAATGAACAGATTCCACTGGAACATTTTTATTCTTCCAGCTGCGGGGAGGAGGTATTCCGGAAGATCTACCGGGAATATGACGAGAGGCTCAAACGAAACCGTCTGATAGATTTTGATGATATGTTGACATACACCTATGAGCTGTTTTCCCAGCGAAAGGATATTCTCTCGGCATGGCAGAAAAAGTATCGATATATCTTAATTGATGAGTTTCAGGATATCAATCTGATTCAATGGAAGATCATGCGTATGCTTGCGGCACCGGAAAACAATTTGTTTGTGGTGGGAGATGATGACCAGTCCATCTACCGGTTTCGCGGTTCGAAACCGGAAATTATGCTGGGATTTCAAAAGACGTACCCACAGGCAAAGATTGTGAATCTCGAAGTAAATTACCGGTGTGAACCTCCGATTGTGGAGGCAGCCCTGCGTCTGATTACACACAATGAAGAACGTTTTCAAAAAAAGATCCGGGCCAGCAAATCCGGAAAACAGAAAGTGCGTTTTCAGTATTTTGAGGACTGTTACAAAGAAAATGCATTTTTGGCGGAAGATATTCGAAGAACGGTACAAAATGGTGTTCCGCTCTCGGAGATTGCGGTATTGTTTCGGACGAATATGCAGCCGCGGGCATTGATGGAACATATGGTTT
>DLQV01000091.1:0-8293 GCA_002474415.1 Lachnospiraceae bacterium UBA7598 | reverse complement strand
GATTTCTTTACTTATATCCGCATTGCGCAGGGGAGTGACAGCAGGGCAGATTTTCTTTCTATTATGAACCGGCCCAAGCGGTATATCGGCAGGGACAGTCTTCCGGATGAAACGGTAAGTTTTGAAGAGTGGATAAAATTGTATGAGGAACAGCCGTGGATTGCAGAGCGCATCGAACAACTGTGGTATGATTTAAAACATTTGTCCCGCCTGAGTCCGTATGCGGCAATCAACTATATCCGGCGGGGAATCGGATATGACGATTATCTGGCAGAGTATGCCGAATACCGGAACGCAAATAAAGAAGATTTGTATGAAGTGGCAGATGAAATCCTTGCAAGTGCAAAAGGATACCGCACGTTTGAAGAGTGGTTTGCACATATAGAAGAATATCGGCAGGAGTTAAAGAGATTAGCGCAGGAAAAGAGCAGGAACCAAAATGCCGTGACGTTTGCAACACTGCACAGCGCCAAGGGACTGGAATTTACGAAAGTATACCTTATTGACGTCAATGAGGGCGTGATGCCTTATAAGAAAGCGGTATTAAAGCAGGATGTCGAGGAGGAGAGGCGCCTGTTTTATGTGGGAATGACCAGAGCAAAGGAATCTTTGACGATCTGTTCGGTAAAAAAGATGCGTGGCAAAGAGGTGGAACTGTCGCGTTTTATCAAAGAAGCTGGCAAAGAACCATAAAAAACCTGCATCGGGTATTCGATGCAGGTTTTTATAAAAATAAAAATTATTCTTCATCTCCGAGTGCATTGAAATAATCATCATCGAGCATTTCATCGAAGCGGTCAGCGGCGGCTTCATATTCGTCATCATCCGTGATGCTGTCAATCTGTGGAATGCCTTCTTCGTCCTCGGCATAGCGATAGAGATAAACCGTGCCTTCGTCCGGGTCGGAACCGTCCGGGTTGAGTGGCATAAGTGCGATGTAATCCTGTTTATTTACATCAAAAATGGTGAGAATTTTGCATTCTACTTCACCTTCATCCAAATCAAGTGTTACACGGATATCATCAATTTCATCAGGAGTAACTGGTGTTGCCTTTTCTTTATCTGCCATAAGATACCTCTTTTCTTAATCATTGTTTGTGTCTGTTAACATTATAAGCGAGGAGTAAGGAGCTTGTCAATTCGAAAAAGTGATATACAAAGGTTTTTAAAAAGGGTATAATAAAAAATATGAAAATACGAGATACGAGAAAACGAACAGAGAATAAAATGATCCGGGAAGGGGATTATGCGAAACCGGGGGTGACCATTCAGGGAGAATGGACGACTTTTACGTTTGATGCGGAAAAAGAGGACAGCTGTTTTGTGGTACTGCGGGATATGCAGACCAAAAAAGAACAAAAGATTGCGGTTCCATCCGAATACTGCATGGGATCCGTGCGCTCTATTGCGGTGGCAGATCTGGAATTAGAACAGCTTATCTATTATTTTGAAATCAATGGGAAAAAGGTGATGGATCCGTGTGCGAATGCCATTATGGGGCGGCAGGTCTGGAATGACCGGTCACGCAGCCGGCAGCAGTATGAGGTGTATGGTGCGTTTGATGTGCAGGCGTTTGACTGGGGAGAGGACATGTGTCCGGAAATTCCAAGAGAACAGATGATTATGTACAAGCTGCATGTGCGTGGATTTACGATGGATTCGGGCACAAAAAGTGTTCCGGGAACGTTTCGTGCACTGATGAACCGGATTCCTTATCTGAAGAAACTGGGTGTGACGACGGTCGAACTTATGCCGGTGTATGAGTTTGAGGAAATTCAGTTTCCAAAGCAGCAGAAACTTCCGGAATATATTCGCTGGAAGGAAAAACAAAAGGATCAGATCCATCCTACAGAGAACAGTAAGAAGGCGCCACAGAAAGTAAATTACTGGGGATATGAGCCCGGGAATTATTTCGCGGTAAAGGCATCGTATGCGGCAGATCCGCTGCATGCCTCCGAAGAATACAAAATGTTTATCCATCGGCTGCATGAAAACGGTATGGAATGTGTGATGGAGATGTATTTTCCGGAAGAAGTCAATCACAATCTGATTTTAGAGTCGCTTCGTTACTGGGTGAGGGAATATCATGTGGATGGAATTCATCTGTTGGGAGAACATCTGCCCATTACGGCAATTGTACAGGATGGCATGCTCAGCCGTACCAAAATCTTTTATGTGGATTTTGAGGAGAAAGCATGTGCAGCAAACCGGAAGTATCCCAATCTGTATGTATACAAAGAAGAATATCAGTATCCGATCCGGCAGGTTTTAAACCATATCAATGGAAATATGCGTGATTTTGCCGATCAGCAGCGGAAACAGGGGGCTTTTTTAGGTTATGTCAATTATATAGCCAGCAACAATGGGTTTACGCTGGCAGATCTGTTTATGTACAACGATAAACACAATGAGGAAAACGGAGAGCAGAATCTCGACGGGAGTTCCTGGAATTTCAGTAACAATTACGGTGTGGAAGGACCGACCAGAAAGCGTTATATCAATGCGCTTCGGAGATTGAACTGGAGAAATGCGGTTCTCATGCTTATGCTGGCGCAGGGGGTGCCATTGTTGTGGAGCGGCGATGAGATGGGAAATTCCCAGAACGGAAATAACAATGCATACTGTCAGGACAACCCGGTCGGCTGGGTGAACTGGAAGAACGAAAAGACACATCGCAGACAGATCGATTTTTTGCAGCAGGTGATTGCGTTTCGAAAGGAACATACCATTCTTTCGAACCCGATGCCATTTCAGTTTTCAGATTATAAATCGCTTGGCTGTCCGGATCTTTCGTATCATGGGGCAAGTGCGTGGATTTTAGAGCCGACGCCGGACCATCTGTGTCTGGGAATGCTCTATTGCGGGGCTTATGCCCAAAACGAAAAAGAGCCGGATGTCTATGTCGCCTATAATTTTCTTGCCGCGGCAGCGGAACTGGCTTTGCCTAAACCGCGAAAAGGGAAAGAATGGGTAGTCTGTATTGACAGCGGAGAAGAGGATGCTGCGTTTTGGGACACACCAAAGCCCGTCAGCGGAGGAAAAATCATTCTCCGGCCACAGACCATCTGTGTGCTGGAGAGCAGGGAGATGAAAAAACATGGGTAATGCATGGAAACATTTTTGCACAATTACACATCACAAAAATCTGGTGCTTGTCGGCTGTTTTAAGATCGGACTTTATAAGCAGGGATTGCTCCACGATCTTTCGAAGTATTCTCCGACAGAATTTCTTGTGGGATGTAAATATTATCAGGGAACCATGAGTCCGAACAATGCAGAACGTAAGGAGAAAGGATACTCTCTGGCATGGCTGCATCATAAGGGGCGAAACAAACATCACCTGGAATATTGGATTGATTACGATATTTCAAAGGAACCGGGGAAAGACCACTCCGGAATGGCGGGAATGAAGATGCCGATCCGCTATGTTGCGGAAATGTTTATTGACAGGATCAGTGCATCGAAAAATTATCAAAAAGACAAATATACGGATCGGAGTGCACTAGATTACTATATGCATGGCAGGTCCCATTATCTGATTCATCCGGATACGGAGGCAATGATCCATTATCTTTTACTGATGCTGGCAGTGCGGGGCGAACAGGAAACGTTTGCATTTGTCAGGAATGAAGTGTTGACAGGAAATGTTCCATATGAGAGGGAACGTCTGTTGGAACAGATACAAAAGCTGGCACCGGACGAAAAAATATAAAGGGGAAAAGCACAGAATGCCTTTTGCTGACATAGAATATTAGAAAGCTGTTGGAAAAGGTGCTGTGTGAAAACATTTTTGGTTCCCCTGACACCGGAAGAAGAAACAGATTGTCTGTGCAGATTAAAAAATGGCGAGCAAGGGGCAAAGGAAGAACTGGTGTTACACAATATGCGCCTGGTAGCTCATGTCGCAAAGAAGTATATCAGTTCGGAAGAGGATCAGGAAGATCTGATTTCCATCGGCACAATCGGATTGATGAAAGCGGTAGACAGTTTCCGGCCGGAATACGGAAATAAATTTGCAACGTATGCCATCCGGTGCGTAGACAACGAATTGCTGATGCATCTGCGATCAAAGAAAAAACAGCGCAAAGAAGTTTCTATGTTTGAACCGATTGGAACAGACAAAGAAGGAAACCAGATTCAGCTTGTGGATGTGCTGGAGTTTCATGATAAAAATGTGGCAGATGAAGTGACAAAAAGGGAACAGATGAAGAAAATCTCTGCCTTTATGAACGAAGTGCTAAGCGACCGGGAAGCGTTTATTATCCGTCGGAGATATGGCATGGGTGGCATGCAGGAGCTGACCCAGAGAGAAATTGCACGTGCACTTGGAATTTCCCGCTCTTATGTTTCGAGAATTGAAAAGAGAGCACTCGAAAAACTGAAGAAAGTGATAAGTGAATAAAGTCATTGCAAAAAGATGCATTTTATGATAAGGTAAATGCATCTTTTTTCATGCATGTGTCTGTGCAAAATTCCCATTTGTTGGAATGAGGTGAATATGTATAGCCAAGTTATGACATCTATGCTGGATGGAATCTGCGCGATGCCGGTACAGGTAGAGGTGGATATCAGCATGGGAATGCCGGTGTTCGATATGGTAGGATATCTTTCTTCCGAGGTACGGGAAGCGAAGGAACGAGTGCGCACAGCACTTCACAATTGTGGAATTATCCTGCCCGCGAAGAGGATTACCGTAAATCTTTCTCCGGCAAATGTCCGGAAAACCGGAACTGGATTTGACCTGCCGATAGCAGTTGCACTGCTGGTTGCCATGGGACTGGTGAGACCGGAAAAGTGTACGGGCACGCTCTTTTCTGGAGAATTGAATTTAAGCGGACAGCTGCTGCCGGTTCGTGGAATTCTTCCGATGGTTTCGGACGGTGTGAAAGATGGTGTGCGTAAGTTTGTGGTTCCGGCAGAGAATCTTATGGAGAGCCGTCTGGTACAGGAAGCGGATGTCTGTGGATTTGTAACGCTCCGGTCGTTGATTGATTATCTGCAGAATGGCAGTTACGAAGAACCGTCACATGGCAGGGAGTATCGGGAGAAAAACAGCACAGTACCGGATTTTTCGGAAGTAAACGGGCAGCAGTTTTTGAAACGGGCAGCGGAAATTGCAGCGTCCGGAATGCATAACATGCTTATGGTAGGGCCTCCTGGAGCCGGAAAAACCATGATTTCTGAAAGAATGGCGACGATCCTTCCACCGCTGACGGAAAAAGAACAGCTGGAGGTGTCAAAAATATACAGTGTCTGCGGTCTGCTGGCGGATTCCCGCACACTTTTGCAGGAGCGGCCGTTTCGAAGCCCACATCATACGGTCAGTACAGCGGGACTTGCCGGAGGAGGACGAAATATCCGGCCGGGAGAAATTTCACTGGCACATCAGGGGGTGCTTTTTCTGGACGAACTTCCGGAGTTCTCCAAATCGACACTGGAGGTACTGCGTCAGCCACTGGAGGAACATCAGATTTATCTGACCCGTGCCATTGGCAGTGTGACATACCCGTCCGATTTTTTGCTTCTGGCTTCCATGAATCCGTGCAATTGCGGATATTACCCGGACCGGAACAGATGCAGATGTACGCAGGCGGCATTGCAGCGGTATTTTGACCGGATTTCCCAGCCACTCATTGATCGCATGGATCTTTGTGTGGAGGCCCCGATGGTCACTTATGAGGAATTGACGGGAAACGGCAGGAATGAGAGCTCAAAAACCATTCGCGACCGGGTGTGTGAGTGCCAGGAACGGCAGATTTTCCGTTTCAAAAACGAAAATTTCTCACACAACAGCGGGATACCGGCTGCAAAATTAAAACAGTTTTGCAGACTGGGAGAAAAAGAACAACAGTACATGGAAAAGATGTTTCATAAACTGTCACTGACTGCACGCACATATCATAAAATTCTCCGGGTGGCGCGGACAATTGCAGACACACAAAAGGCGGAAAATATCTGTGTCCGGGATTTGACAGAAGCTGTGTGCTACCGGAGCATCGGGGATAAGTTCTGGGGAGGTGCGGCAGAATGAGCATGTATGCATACTGGCTTGCAAATACCGGGTTGACAGTCCATAAACTGACGGATCTTATGACGAAAGGAATCTGCGCGGAAGAATTGTATGCACTGTCTGCAGCACAGCTGGAAAAAACAGGGGTGCTGGATGCAAAAGATGTGGGAAAGATCAACGCATCCAGACAGCAGTGGGAGGTGATGGAACGCTGGATGCAGCTGCAGGAGCTGGGAATTGGATTTGTTTCTATGGAAGATCCACAGTATCCGGAGAAACTTCGCTGCATTGCCTCAGCACCATATGCGCTGTATTATATTGGCGGTCTGCCGGAAGAAACGCGCAGGCGTGTTGCGATTGTCGGAGCACGGACGAGAAGTGCTTACGGGAGTCAGCTTACCGGAAAACTGGCAAAGGCACTCGCAAAGAATCAGATCGATGTGATCAGTGGAATGGCCATGGGAATTGATGCGGATGCCCATGACGGGGCTTTAGAAGGAGGGGGAGATACCTATGCCGTGCTTGGATGTGGAGTGGATGTATGTTATCCCAAAAGAAATCTTCACTTATATGAAAAAATAAAAAGAAACGGCGGAATTTTATCGGAATATCCGCCGGGGACACCGCCGCTGCCGGGATATTTTCCGCAGAGAAACCGTGTGATATCCGGGCTTGCGGATTATGTGATTGTGATGGAGGCAAGAAAAAAGAGCGGATCACTGATTACCGCGGATTACGCCATGGAGCAGGGAAAGGAAGTTTATGCGCTTCCGGGGCGGATCACGGATGCCCTGAGTGAGGGAACAAATCATCTGATTCAGCAGGGCGCGGGAATTTTAGTGAGTGTTGAAGATTTCCTGCAGGAGCTGCAGTTGCAGGCAGGAAATATAGCGACACAGATAGACTTTAAAAAAAATCTTCTTGAAAAAGACGAATCGTTGGTGTATGCTTTATTAGATTTTTATCCGGTGGGTCTTGGAACCCTGATCGAGAAAAGTCCCTATGGTCTGGCAGAAATTTTACCAGTTTTAGAGAGATTAGAGAACAAAGGGTTTATTCAGGAGACCATTCCGAATTATTTTATAAAAACAATTTAGTTGATATAAGGAGCACCAAATGGCAAAGTATCTGGTAATCGTGGAGTCACCGGCAAAGGTGAAGACGATTAAAAAATTTCTGGGAAAAAATTATGAGGTCATGGCGAGTAACGGGCATGTAAGGGATCTTCCAAAGAGTCAGCTCGGATTTTCTCCGGAAAATGATTTTGAACCGAAATATATCACCATTCGAGGAAAGGGAGAAATTCTTGCAAAGCTGAGAAAAGAAGTAAAAAAAGCAGATAAGATCTATCTTGCGACTGACCCTGACCGTGAGGGAGAAGCAATCTCGTATCATCTGATCGCAGCTCTGAAGCTCGAAGGAAAAAATTATAAGAGAATCACTTTTAATGAAATTACAAAAAACGCAGTGAAAGCTTCTATTAAAAATGCACGGGAAATTGATATGGATCTGGTCAATGCACAGCAGGCAAGACGTGTGCTTGACCGCCTGGTCGGATATTCCATCAGCCCGCTTTTGTGGGAGAAGATAAAAAGAGGATTAAGTGCCGGACGTGTGCAGTCAGCCGCTTTGAAGCTGATCTGTGACCGTGAAGATGAGATCAACGCATTTATTCCGGAAGAATATTGGAGTATGGATGCGTATTTATCTGCGAACCCTTCGTTAAAACCAGTGTGCTTTCATTATGCAAAGGATAAGGTAACGAAGGCAGAATTAGATCAGATCAAGAAAGAAATCAGCGGAAAAACATTTACAGTTTCAGATATAAAAGTAAGCGAGAAAACGAAGAAACAGCCGCTTCCGTTTACGACGAGCACGTTGCAGCAGGAAGCTGGAAAGAAACTGAATTTCGCGACGAACAAGACGATGCGTATCGCACAGCAGTTGTATGAAGGTGTGGAAATCAAGGGCATGGGTTCGATCGGTCTGATCACATACCTGCGTACGGATTCAACACGAATCTCTGAGGAAGCGGACAAAAATGCAAAGGAATATATCGGACGGCAGTTCGGTGAAAATTATGTCGGCGAGGCAAAGGATGTAAAGACCGGCAAGAAGATTCAGGATGCGCATGAGGCAATCCGACCGACAAATGTGGAGTTATCTCCGGCAAAATTAAAAGAGCAGCTTCCACGTGACCAGTTCCGTTTATACCAGCTGATTTATAACCGGTTTTTAGCAAGCCGCATGGCACCGGCGGTCTATGAGAACAAGACTGTATAT
>DLQV01000157.1:32238-35314 GCA_002474415.1 Lachnospiraceae bacterium UBA7598 | reverse complement strand
TTTCTTACATTATCATAAATTGCTTCATAATTGTGAATCATTCTAATTGCTCCTTTACTAAAAGAATCTAACTCATAAATTCTTTTTACGTTTTAATTTAGAAAATATTACCTTCAGTTCTTTTTTATACATTATGCTTAATAAAGCAGTCATTGAACAAGCGAGTAACACTGATATAAGGACATTTTGAATAGTGAGGAATCTCCAAATTAAAAAATATCCAATCATCAGTACGGTTGATAAAAGAAGTCTGTATGAAATAGTCATTAACTTCATTTTGCAGAGGACAATCATACAAACTACATCAGATACCGCATAACCTATTAAAGTTGCGATTGAAGCTCCTTCAATTCCTATAGTGGGTATTAATAAAAAGTTTAGTAGAACATTTACTACAGCTCCGGACAACAAAATAAACATATTTGGCCAGGTCTTTTTTATTACCAAAAATTGATTTGCTGCAACTTGAAAAAGCATCTGTAAAAGTGGGGCAAGAAACAAGTATGGAGCTATTACAAATCCCGATAAATATTGGCTTGCGAAAGCAACTTTGTAAAATAAATAGGAAATAGCACATACAAATGCTGTTGCAATAAAAGATATTACCCCTAAGTATTCAAAAATAAGCGAATTTGATTTGACTTGGTCTTTTTCTTTCATTGTTGAAAAAGCAAAGAATTGCCATCCGCCTCCAAAGGCTGTATAAATCAATTGGCTTGCATGCCCCAATTTTGCTCCAACGGAATACACTCCAGCAGCACCAACTGATATTAAATTAGTAATCATAATTTTATCGCAGGAATTAAACACCCAATAAATTAAAAAATTCGGAAAAAGTGGAATTGCTAAAGCAAGCAGCGGTTTCAACAATTGTTTATGAAATCTTTTAACTTCAAACCAGTTATGATTTAAAATCCAAAAGATAAGTTCCATCGAGGCTCCTGAAATTAATGCTGCGACTGGCAATGCAATTAAATAATGTCCTAATAGTATTAATGGAATTGAGACTGTATAAGATAAAATAGGACTGACGGTGTTCGTAATTAAAAAGACTTTTCTTTTATTTTGCATACGAGTTGGTGCAGCAACAATTGTATTCGTTGCACTCACAAGTGTCGTTGCTGCAGAAATGTATACAAGAAACGAATATTTAATATCGCCAAAGAAGAATTTTGCAATTAAGTTCTTTCCTAATAGCATTAATAAACATACGGCAATAGACATCGCCATTGTAAATATTAATGTTGTTGAGCATACGTTTTTCTTGAATTCCATTTCGTCAGTATCAAAGAACATTCGATACATAGCATCGTACATGCCGATTACTGCCACAGCACTTGCAAACTGAACAATCGTATTTGAAAGGTCACTAATTCCAAAGTATTCAGTTCCAGGCATTAAACGAGTTACAATTGGTAACATTAAAAGAGGAACCAATTTGCTGATAATTCCACCCAGACCGTATACAAAAAAATTTTCAATAAATAATTTTGCTTTACTCATCCACTCCACCTAATCGTTGCTTTTTTATACCTAATTTTAAACATCATTGCTTTGAAAAGCACTTGCAGGTATGTTTTTACTTTTGATCAAAATCGTTTATCTTTTTAATTACAAACGAAATTTGATCTTCAGTCATTCCATAGTACATAGGAAGACTCAACTGAGTTGAACTAATTTCTTCTGCGATGGGTAAAGCACCTTTAGCAATGTTTAAATCTTTATAGCATTCCTGCAAATGCATTGGAATAGGATAGTGTTTATTTGTACTAATCCCATTGTCAGCAAGATATTGAGCCAATTCATCACGCTTTTGGCATCTTATAGCAAAAACGTGCCATACCGGATCAGCATAGTCGGGAACAAATGGAAGTGTAATATCCGGGTTTTTGATTTCATTCAAATATCTTGCTGCAATTCGCTTTCTTTCTGTATTCATTTTATCAAGATGCGGAAGCTTGGCAGCAAGAAATGCAGCTTGCATTTCATCTAATCTAGAATTGTTACCTTGATATATGTGATGATATTTATAATCGGAACCATAGTTACCAAGAGCTCTGACTTTATTTGCTATTTCTTCATTACTTGTAACCGTTGCTCCAGCGTCGCCTAATGCTCCAAGATTTTTCCCAGGATAAAAGCTAAATCCAGCTGCGTCGCCAAAGCTTCCGATTACTTTACCCTTGTATTTTGCACCGTGTGCCTGAGCGCAGTCTTCAACAATATAAAGGTTATATTTTCTTGCAATTTTAAGAATTGGATCCATATCACAAGGCTGACCATACAAATGCACTGGCATAATTGCCTTTGTCTTATCTGTGATTTTTTCTTCAATTTTATTGGGATCGATATTAAATGTTTTAATGTCCGGCTCTACAAAAACTGGAGTAGCACCGACATATGTTACGGCTAGAGCAGTTGCAATATATGTGTTAGACGGAACAATCACTTCATCGCCTGACTTTACTCCTAGAGCTTTTAATGCCAGCATAAGTGCATCCAAGCCGTTTCCTGTTCCAACACAGAATGTTGATGTACAGTATTTTGCAAATGCTTTCTCAAACGCCGCATCTTCTCGTCCTTCTATATACCAACTATTGGTGTATACACGTTCAAAGGCCGCTCTTAAATCTGTATCAAGTTCTTTTTCCATAGGTTTGAAACTAACAAAAGGGACTTTCATATATTTATTCCTCCTCAGCAGTGATGCTATCATCACATTCTTTTACAAATTTTAAAAATTCATCATAATCTCTTATGTAATCATTCTCATCATACAATTCAGAGGCTAATACCATTAGAACTGCGTCTGAAGAAAAGTCAAACATTTCTCTCCACATATTGTTGGCAACATATAATCCCTCATATGGCTTTTCCAAAGGAACTATCTTCTTTTCTTTTCCATTGTCAAGTCGTATTTTACAACTGCCATGGATGCAAATTAATATCTGTTGTAAACATTTGTGTGCGTGGAATCCTCTAGTGACTCCTTCGGCGGTGTCATACATATAGTAAACCCTTTTTATTTTAAATGGGATATCTTTATATTCCTCTAGAGCTACTAGTTGTCCACGTT
>DLQV01000157.1:23822-32213 GCA_002474415.1 Lachnospiraceae bacterium UBA7598 | reverse complement strand
GTCCACGTTCATCGCCATGTGGCTGAAAAACATATTTAATTACTTGCATTTTAATCATCCTTTCTATTTAAAATCGAATACGCTTTTCTAATACATTTATAATAAAAATGCTCAAAAAAAGCAGAAAGCAAAAAGAAATGAAATTTAACTTTAGCCAAAAAAGATTGGGAATCATATCCGTTTAAAAAGCCTATAATATCATGAGAAAGTACCTTGCTATTTTGCAATAAATTAGGGTATTTAGCAATTTCTTTTCTAGAGTGATAACATTGCATAAGAGGCTTATAGAATCTGGATTTTGCTTCCTTGCAAAACAATTTTTCACATAGGCAGTCTTGCAACAATAATACTTCCATCATGTCCAATTCAAGTTTTTTAGCTTCATGCATAATACTTTTTTCCCTTTGACGATAAGCAAATGTTATTGTGTTTGCATATGCAAACCTTCCAATTGCTGCAATTGAAAAAAGAAGACCCACATCATCACAGAATCGAGGGCATATTCTTTTTTTATCATATACCTCTCTTCTAAAGCAAAAACAAGAAACATGAAGATAAGCGCCACTCAGGAAAAGTTTAGAAGGAAAGTGTGAAAAGCGCTTTTCAATATTTCCATTAGAATATACTTTTTGATATCCGCTCACATAAGCAGAGCATGTAGGCATTTCTTCTAAATGTATAACAGCGTCTTCAATTTTTTTGTCGTCACAGAAATAATCATCACCACTCAGTAAGCATATGTACTTTCCTTTTGCCATTGAAAGCGCTTTTTTTATAACATTAGATACTCTAATAGATGGAACGATACTCTCATTATTACTTGGTCGATCCATTATAAAAAAATTTATATTATGCTTTCTAGAAAAACTTTTAATTAAGGCATCACTTCCGTCGTTAGAACCATCATCTCCAATTATAATTTCTATATTTTTGTATGTTTGAGTTAGTACGCTATCTAATGCTTGATTTAAATATTCACTTTCATTGTACGATACAATGATAATGCTTACAAGCGGCAATTCCATTTCCATCATCCTTTCCAATAATATGTTTATATTATTATATAATGCAAGCCGAAATAAAGTCAAACTTATTTGATTATATGCAAAGCATTTTATAAATACCATTATTTCTGCACATATTGAAAATGATGGTGCTCATCAACTTTTTTAAAATATTCCATTTTAGCCTTATAGAAAATGTGCGAAAAGTCGACAATCGGATATTTCAGTAAAACCCCAATTCTTTGAAGTAAATTTGCTGCATTTCTTTTTTTTATCATATAATCAACTATATTTTGTTCCTTTTTATTCAATTCGCTATAATGCCTTTTCCATTCAAGCTTTTTCATTGTTTCATGATCTTGTTCCATTAATGGATTAACCTTTTTTGAATTTGAGACGCCGCCGTGCACATAGTATATCGATATTATATCATATGCAAAAAAGATTTGTTTTTTCCAAGTGTACTTTAGATATATTGGATAATCTTCCCATAGGATATAATTTTCATCAAAATACCCTATTTCTTCCAGCAAACTCTTTTTAAAATATGTGGCAGAGCCTGAAGCCATTTGATAGAATTCATAAGTCAACAACGCAAGATATTGCTTTTTGTTGGTATTTAGTTTTGCAATGCTTTTTCTTGCAGATTTATATGGGTATAACCGCAAGGGTGCCAAGTTTTCATCGCAGCCTAGTCTAGATGTGACTAACATTCCACAATTTTCTTTATTAAATACTTTAACTATATCGTCAATTACAGTGTTCTTATAGAATATGTCATCTCCAGCAAGATTAAAAATATATGTACCGTTAGTTTTTTTATAAGCCATGTTTATGTTTTTTACGGTGCCAACATTTCTATCATTAGAGTGTACAAGAAAATTAATCAGATTGTTTTTTTTGTTTTTCTTTATGTAAGTGAAAATTTCCTCATATGGAAATTGCTTTGAACAGTCATCATGAATTATTAATTCTATTTTAGGATAAGTTTGATTTAAAACTGAATCAATTGTCCTATATATATTGTCAAATTTGTTATACGTTAGTGTGACAACACTTACTAATGGAAATTCACTCATTTTTTCTTCCTATCTTTCAATATCATCATGTATTCCAGTAAAGATCTATTTAGATTCTTCTTCCTAAACAACAGTTTATCAGCATTATCAATATGCACCATATTTGTTGAAACCGCTTGCAGATGTTGTATTAAATAAGAATTATCATATATCATTTTCAAGCCCAATTGATCACACCTTAATTTTAAAATATCTTCTTCCATATATAAAAATGTGTGGTTGTCATAGGGGTCATCATAGCATTCAAAGTATTTATGGGAAAAGACTTGAAATGAACCATGTAATGTGTATTCGGAAGCAGGTTTATCGTAATTAAAATTTTCCCATTTAGGAGTTTCATATTGTTGCTGTAAATTTAGTCTTTTCATCAATTCCAATTTTAAGATTAAAATTGTATTTTTCAAATACCGATACCTGCATTTCATTAAAGATCTTGTATAATTGTCTATTGGGCTTTGATGAAAATTCCCGTTAATTGAGTATATATCTGGGCCTAAAACAGCAAACTCATATTTGTTATAGGATTCGCTGATCCATTTATACAAACCTTCCTGTGGCAACAATATATCATCATTTGAAATAATTACGAAATCCGGTGTTAAAATATCTAAAAGTTTTTTATATCCGTAATTATTCCCCTTTGCGAATCCAAGGTTTGAGTCTGTTTTGAAAGTAGTTACATTAGGAACATCTTTAAATACTTTACATAATTTATCATATGACTCATTAGGTGAACAATTATCAACTATTACTATTTCAACTCGGTATCCTTCTACATTTTGTGCTAAAAATGACTTTACAGTATCTATCGTAGTTTTATATGCGAGATAATTTAAAATAACCACACCAATATTTGTCATACTTTATCCTCGTTAATTGCGCATATTGTGTTCCACTTCTGATCCTTCTCACTCAGATTCAGCTTCGTTCCATCCTTCAGTGCATAGCCCTCAGCCGATGCCGAACCGTGATACTCGCCGGTCAGTTCCGGCCAGACGATCCCGATCTCCGGGTCATTCCATGCCAGACCGCCTTCATCATTGGGATGCCAGAAGTCGTCACACTTATAGCAGAACTCTGCCACATCCGAAAGCACCAGAAAGCCGTGTGCAAAGCCCTTGGGGATCAGGAACTGTTTCTTGTTTTCCTCTGTCAGCTCCACACCGTACCACTTGCCGTATGTTTTGGAATCCTTTCGCAGGTCAACGGCAACATCAAAAACGCTGCCCCGAATGGCTCTGACAAGCTTTGTCTGCGGGAACTGCTTCTGGAAGTGCAGCCCTCTCAGAACGCCCTTGGTAGAGCAGGACTGATTGTCCTGTACAAAGTTAATATGGATGCCTGCCTCTTCCATGTCTCTCTGGGAGTAAGTCTCCATGAAGTAGCCACGATTATCGCCGTGAACGGTAGGGGTGATGACGCAAAGCCCCTCAATACCGCCTACGTTCTTTTCTACTGTAATCTGTCCCATTATTCTGCAATCTCCTTCAGATATCTTTCCAGCGCATTTTTCCAATCCGGCAGGGGGGTGAAACCGTTTTCAACCAGTTTCGTCTTGTCCAGTCTGCTGTTAAAGGGTCTTGCTGCCTTGGAAAGACCATATTCTGCTGTTGTGACAGGCACCACCTTTGTGGAATATCCAGCCTGCCGGAAAATCTCACAGGTGAAGTCATACCAGCTGATATAGCCGCCTTCGTTGGTGGCGTGGTAATAGCCGTACTTCTCAGTTTCCGCCATATCCACCAGCAGCCGTGCCAGGTCGTAGGTATACGTCGGTGTGCCGATCTGGTCACTGACCACCCGTACGGTGTCGTACTTTTTGCCCACGTTCAGCATGGTTTTGATAAAGTTCTTGCCGTTTTTGCCGAATACCCAGGCAATGCGGACAATGAAATACTTGTCCAGCGTACTGCTTACCGCAAGCTCGCCGTCCAGCTTTGTCTGTCCGTAGACATTCTGCGGTGCGTAGTCCTTGCAGTCCGGCTGCCACGGCGCTGTGCCTTGTCCATCGAAAACATAGTCCGTGGAAATGTAGATCATCTTGCAGTCCAGCTTTTTGCAGACATTTGCAATATTCTGGGTTCCGTCCACGTTGATGGCACGCACCTTGGGAATATTTTCCTCGTCCTCGGCAGCATCTACTGCGGTCCATGCGGCGCAGTGGATGACAACATCCGGGTTCACTTCTGTGATCGCTGTTTCAACGGCGTCTGCGTTGGTGATATCCAGCTTGACATAGGCGCAGTCCGCAGCGACTTCATCCAGAATATCGCTGCCGATCGCCTCATAGCCACGCTTTTTCAGTTCGTTGACCGCGTCAAAACCGAGCTGTCCGCCGACACCTGTTACAAATACTTTCATCTGTATCCCTCACCGATTGCTGTACATTTTTTCATAGTAGTCCTGATACTCGCCGGAAATGATATCCTTCCACCACTTCTGGTTGTCCAGGTACCACTGAATGGTCTTTTTGATGCCGTCTGCAAACTTTGTTTCCGGCAGCCAGCCCAGTTCGTTGTGGATCTTGGTCGGGTCGATGGCATAGCGCATATCGTGACCCTTACGGTCGGTAACATAGGTAATCAAACTCTCCGGTTTGCCCAGTTCCTTGCAGATCAGCTTGACAATGTCGATGTTCTTCATCTCATTGTGACCGCCTACGTTGTAGACTTCGCCGACCTTGCCGTTGTGGATGATGAGGTCGATTGCCTTGCAGTGATCCTCCACATACAGCCAGTCACGCACATTTTCGCCCTTGCCGTAAACCGGCAGCGGCTTGTCTGCCAGAGCATTGGCGATCATCAGCGGAATCAGCTTTTCCGGGAAGTGGTACGGGCCGTAGTTGTTGGAGCATCTGGAAACGGTCACCGGGAGACCGTAGGTTCTGTGGTAAGCCAGCACCAGCAGATCTGCGCCTGCTTTAGAAGAGGAGTACGGGCTGCTGGTGTGGATGGGAGTCTCTTCGGTAAAGAACAGATCCGGTCTGTCCAAAGGCAGATCGCCGTAAACTTCGTCGGTAGAAACCTGGTGATAACGCTGGATGCCATATTTCCGGCAAGCGTCCATCATAACTGCTGTGCCGAGGATGTTGGTCTGGAGGAAGATCTCCGGATTCTCGATAGAACGGTCTACATGGGATTCGGCCGCAAAGTTGACAACGATGTCCGGCTTTTCCTCCTCGAAAAGCTTGTACACGCCCTCACGGTCGCAGATGTCCAGCTTGACAAACCGGAAGTTCGGGTTGTCCATCACCGGTTCCAGTGTGGACAGATTGCCGGCGTAGGTCAGCTTGTCCAGACAAACAATGCGGTAGTCTGGGTGTGCTTTCAGCATATGAAAAACGAAATTGGAGCCGATAAAGCCGGCGCCGCCAGTTACGATAATGGTCATAGTGATTTACCCCTTATTCTTAATATTTTACTTTGCCTTCTGCGACTGCCTTCAGATGTGCACCATAAGGTGATTTTCCGTATCTTGCAGCCGATTCCAAAAGCTTTTCCTTGGTGATCCATTTGTTGATAAAGGCGATTTCCTCCGGAGCAGAAATTTCAATGCCCTGGCGATTCTGCACCATGCGTACAAAATCAGATGCCTCCAGGAGACTGTCCATGGTGCCAGTATCCAGCCATGCAAAACCACGTCCCAAAAGCTGTACGTCCAGAAGCTTTGCATCCAGGTACATCTCGTTCAGTGTTGTGATTTCCAGCTCGCCTCTTGCAGAAGGCTTGACCTGATTTGCCTTTGCGCTGACACCCTTGGGATAGAAGTAAAGACCTGTTACGGCATAATTGCTCTTCGGTTCTGCCGGCTTTTCTTCAATAGAGAGTGCGTGACCGTTTTCGTCAAAGTCAACCACGCCGAAACGCTCCGGATCGGGCACATAGTAGCCAAATACCGTTGCTCTGTCATTTTCTTCCGCATTCTTTCTTGCCGCACGAAGAATCGAGCCAAAGCCGTTGCCATAGAAAATGTTGTCGCCGAGCACCATTGCACAGGCGTCATCTCCAATGAACTCTTCTCCCAGAATGAAGGCCTGCGCCAGTCCGTCTGGGGAAGGCTGTACCTTGTAGCTGAGGTGGATGCCATACTGAGAGCCGTCTCCGAGAAGTCTCTCGAAATTCGGCAGATCTGTCGGGGTGGAGATAATGAGGATATCCTTGATTCCAGCCAGCATCAAGGTAGACAACGGATAATATACCATGGGCTTGTCATACACCGGCAAAAGCTGTTTGCTTGTTACCATTGTCAACGGATAAAGTCTTGTGCCGGAACCACCGGCGAGAATAATACCTTTCATAAACGCTCCTTTTAATCTCTCCTAAAAATATCACGGGTATAAACCTTATCCTGAACATCATCCAGGCAAGAATCATATCGATTTGCAATAATAGAGTTTGACAATGACTTAAATTTTTCCAGATCATTGACAACCAGACTGCCGAAGAAAGTATCGCCGTCCTTGAGTGTCGGCTCATAGATAATCACAGAAGCGCCCTTTGCCTTTACACGCTTCATAACGCCCTGAATGGAGCTCTGACGGAAATTGTCAGAATTCGATTTCATAGTCAGACGATAAACACCAATGGTTACTTGTTTTTCTTTGGTATTATCATAAGCGCTGTTATCAGAATAACCATAATAACCAGCTGTTTGCAGCACTCTGTCCGCAATGAAGTCCTTTCTGGTTTTGTTGGATTCCACAATTGCAGAAATCATGTTCTGCGGAACATCCTGGAAGTTTGCAAGCAGTTGCTTGGTATCCTTGGGCAGGCAGTAGCCGCCGTAACCAAATGAAGGGTTGTTGTAGTGTGTTCCGATTCTCGGATCAAGGCAGACACCATTTATAATTTCCTGTGTGTTCAGGCCTTTGCTCTCTGCATAGGTATCCAGTTCATTAAAGTAGGACACTCTCAAAGCAAGATAAGTATTCGCAAAAAGCTTTACCGCCTCTGCTTCTGTGAATCCCATGAAAAGGGTATCAATATTTTCCTTCAATGCACCCTGCTGCAAAAGAGAGGCAAATTCCTTCGCTTGGCTTTCAGACTCCTGATCACAGGAAACAATGATTCTGGAAGGGTAGAGATTATCATAAAGTGCCTTTGATTCCCGCAGAAATTCCGGGCTGAATATAATATTCTTCGTCTTGTATTTCTCCCGAACCGACTTTGTATACCCAACCGGAATCGTTGATTTGATAATCATCATTGCATCGGGATTTACCTTTAATACCAGTTCAATTACTGCTTCCACTGCGCTGCAATCAAAGAAGTTCTTCTGGCTGTCATAATTGGTAGGTGCTGCAATAATCACAAAATCAGCGTTTTTGTATGCCATTTCACCGTCAAGTGTAGCGGTTAAATCCAAATCCTTTTCAGCCAGATACTTTTCAATGTACTCGTCCTGAATCGGAGACTTTCTTTGATTTATCAAGTCAACTTTTTCCGGTATAATGTCTACTGCATATACCTTATTATTCTGTGCAAGCAATACTGCAAGACTGAGCCCTACATAACCTGTTCCTGCAACTGCGATGTTCATGTTATTTTCTCTCCTTAACGACATCTTGGTATGTTTCAAAAATGCGATCAGCATTTAAATCAGCTGTATATGATTGAAAAGCATATTCCTGTCCAACCTTAGCTAGATTTATCATGCTTTTTTTATTATCCATCACAAATTCTATTTTTTTCTTCAAATCTTCTGTATTTCCGCTTTTATAAATTACTCCGTATTTTCCATTATCCAATATTTCGGCTGTTCCAGCAGAATCTGCTCCTATGACTAATGCACCAGTCAACATTGCTTCTACTGTTACTCTTCCAAATGCTTCTGCCTTTGAGCAAACAAAAATAACATCAGCTTTTTTCTGGAATTCAACAGCATCATCTCTTTTTCCCAAAAACTCTATTTTTCCATTAAGATCGTTCTTTGAAATCAAATTTTCAAGTTCTTTTTTATAAGCAATGTTATCATATTTTCCTATTACATTAAGATGAAAGTCCTTATAATTTTCTCCTAACGATGATAGTGCCTTTATTAACTCTAACTGTCCTTTTTCAGGTGAAACACTGCCTACTATAAGCATTTCACAGGTATTATCTTTCATTATTTCGCGAGAATAATAATACTTGTTAACATCAATGCCATTAGGAATGCATATGATATTATCATCACCCAATAACTTGGAATACTTTTTGTAAATGCTTTTAGATATGGCGATGACTTTATTGGCCTTTTTCATCAAATCATAAGACTTACGTCTATTTAGCATCTTAAGATTTCTGTCTTCTTCTAAAAATTCTCTGATG
>DLQV01000157.1:14203-23806 GCA_002474415.1 Lachnospiraceae bacterium UBA7598 | reverse complement strand
GGTGCCAGATAAAAGGTGTTTTCGTTTTTAATGCAGCTAGAGCTCCAACATAGGAGAACGATGTATTGATATGTACAACGTCATAATTTTCACTTGATATGATATTTTCTATTTTTTTGATAGCTGTATTATTATAAAGCGTCATAGACGATTTAAATAAGTATTGTAGCAAAATATTGATTTTGCTTTTGCTACAATTAATTATCCAAGAAAACGATTTGGCATATTCGTAGTCGATATCGTACTGCTTTAGGAGCTTTTCTCCATCACCTTTTTTGGGAAGTATAACCTTTGTGTAAATATCATATTTTTCTTTTAAAATATGATTGAGTATCACCATACTCCTAAAAGCCCCAGATGTAGAATTGTTATCTGATGCAATAAATAAAACCCTCATGATTTACCTCATTATTCAAAATAAAACATATAATTGTTTGTTTCATAGGCTCCAATTATCATCATGAAATAAAGCCAATAAAGAAATGTAATTCCTATAAAGCATAAACTAGCAAACATAGAAGAACCATTTTTTTTAGAAAACCACTTTTGAGACACAAAAGGTACTAGCAATATCAAAAAATAATCGAAATAAATTGCAACTCTTGTCGATTCATAAAAGTTTGCATTAAAAATCATAAAGTATCGACCAACAAAGACTAGTAGCATCAAAAAATAAGTAACATTATCTTTTGCGCGAACTTTTTTGCAGGCGATTAAAATTGCAATAAACATTAACGTTTTTGACAAGAAATCCGTTGTGGGGATCTGCGACCAGTCTCTGGGCTTATTGTATTTGATTAAATATAAAGCATATTTATACGAAAATTTAGAAAGTAAATCTATTAGAAAATGAATTATATAAGGGTATAGTACAAAAAAAATCACTAAAAAGAAAACGAACAAAATTAGATTTGCCTTTTTTTTCTTAGAGTTTAATATAAGGAACACTATGAAAATAAAAAGAATAATTAAGGCAGAAGATTTATGAAACATAACTGCTACGATAGAAAACACAATTGAAGGTATGTATTTCTTTTTTTCAAAATATGCATAAGATAGCAGTATGAATGACATTGCTATTCCTTGTCTCATAACGCACAATGTCAAATTATAAAACAAAAAATAAAATATCAACATTCCAACAGCAGGGGATAACTCTTTATTTAAAAGAGAAAGTGCTCTATATGCAGGAAAAATCACTAAAGTTTCGATAAAAAACAACAACATATGTATATTGAAGAATTTGGCACATATGTAAATCAATAGAGAGAATGTAAAGCCAATGGCAGAGTTAGACTCTTGGATAAGTTGATTAAAATTATGTTTTAGGGAAAAATCATAAAATGGAGTTACATAACCTTTAATATCCGTTCCAACATCTAAAGATCTTAATGCTGCAAAAATACAAGGTATTGCAAGACCTAGAAAAACTAAAAATATTGAAAAAAGATGGACTCCATTTATTGTGAAATTGCTTTTTAAGCACAAGGACTTTTTTGCGTATTTGTTAGTTTTAAAGCTTTCAGATAGTTTTAAACACAAAAAAGAACTAAAAAAAACAATTAAATATAAAAAAGTTGACCTTATAATCATTGAATCACTTCACATACTCTATTTGCGGCTTAAACTTAAACCCGTTTTTTGTTCCTCTAACAACATAGCCTATTCTTTTCATTTTATTGTCAGGTGCTTTCAGTATAATACGCCCTATGTGCAATGCTAATCGCACAGTTTCATAGCAAAAACCTTTTAATCCTTCTCTTCTATACAAATAAACATCATTTCTGTACAGGTAATTAAATCGTTCTAATCTATCAACAGATTCTGAGACAATATTCGCCCCGATGTTAGAATTAGATTTATGTTTCACGATACTATCTGTTGTAAGATAACAAGGATATTTTCTTGAAATTCTGCGAGTATATTCCCAATCATCCGTCCATATGAAGAATTCCTTAATGGGCAAACCAACTTCTTTTACTATGGGAACTGGAATAAAAAGGGAGACAAATGAAGCCATTTCTATGTTAATGAGATCTTTAGAAAAATCAGTTACGTTTTTGGTTATCGTTTTCCTCTGAATATTCATTTTGCAAATTTCATTGTTTTTCCACAGGACTTTGCTTGATAAAAAGCCATATTTTCCATTAAGTTTGCTATCCCAGTTGTAAAACGCTTCAAGAGCATTAGGCGTTGGCATACAATCGTCATCCATAACCCACACGAAATCATAATCATGCTCTGCTGCATAACGTATTCCATATTGAAAACCACCGGCTCCTCCTAAGTTGGCACCAGTGTTAATATGCACAATAGACTTATTTTCGATGTAAGATGATATATATTCTTCTGTCCCATCAGTACTTGCATTATTAATGATTACTATATCCATATTTTTTTTATAGGATTGTGCAAGTAATGCTTTTATATTTTCTTTTAGTAATTCTTTTCGATTATATGTAACGACAATAGCAACAGTACGTTTGTTCATTAGATTACCCCTTTCGGTACTCTCTCATTCCTGCTTACCGCCAAATTTTCTTTTTACAAAATTCAGTCCTTTTACGAACCAATTCTGTTTTTCCATGAAGATGTACGGCAAGTTTATATAACTGTATCCATTTGTTTCAATCCAAACATCAAGAAGTCTTTCACTTACAAAGCCAAATACTCGAGCATCATTTTTGTTATACGTGGAAATATCAAGTCTTTTTTCGAGTTCAAACAAAATGTCAAAGAGCCATTCACAGTATGCATCGAATTTATCACGTTTCATGATAAACATATTAAACCGGTGACCAGTTGTCCTCTTCATGCTCTCATCATAGGCTTTTATGTATTTCGGATATTTTTCTTGAATAATATCTCTCGTGTAATCAAGATCTTCCTTATGATGTGCATGAACATACTGACTGTAGTTTGTTTCTATATAATAATTTCTTGGGTTCGGAAGGAGGATATCTGTCTTTTCAAATAGCTTTTCAAGTTGTTCTTTTTTGATAACTCTTCCCTCTTTTGTTCCTTTGGCACCTTTTACTGTAAAATGCCTTCTGTAATGTGCCAAACCAAGGTAGTCTGCTTTAAGATTTTTCCACGCCCAGTACAACCCAGTCAGCTCGCAGTAATTTGCATTCTTTGCACTTATATTGTCACCAGTGTTGTCTCCTTGATATCCAATGTCCTGCTTTCCTTTTCTTCCAACATGTACAGGAACATACATGTCGTCTTCAGGCATCCAATACTTCTTATGTGTTGCAACTATAATCTTTATATCTGACATTAATACAAACCTTCCTCATTACAATCCTTAAACCAGTCCCTATACGTTTCCTCAAAAGTATAATGGAACTTATATCCACAGTTCTTGAGCTTTTCTCCATTTATATTTGTTGAAACCATAAGTTTTTTTACTCTTGCTGGATGGATGCCAACTTTTTTTCCACCAAGCGGACCTAATATATATGCTGCAGGCATTAAGATCCATGAAGGTACTAGTGGTATGTGTCTCTTCATGTTTGTTGCCTTTTGCATAGTTTCACAAATCTGCTGAATGTTGAATGCAGGTTCAAATGTACAATTAAATACATCAGATCCGGTGAAACTGTTGTCAATCATTCTGTATTTCATGAACCGTACAAGTTCTTTCACATAGATGCAAGCTTTTATTGTATCACGTCTTCCAGCATAAAAGAAGTAATGCTTTTTTTGACCCTTGTATAAACGTGTCATGTTACCATGTTCGCCCTTACCATAGACTATTCCAGGTCTGACAATAGTCAGTTCTCTATTACTGTCTTTCACCTGCCACTTTTCATGGATCTTTTCAGCGACAAGTTTGCTTATTCCATAAGGAGTGTTTGGCGTAGGCAGTGTTGTTTCCTTTTTCAATTGCTCAGCGGCACCGTAAGGTGCGATAGAACTTGTAAAAAGAATTTTTGAAATCCCATGCTTTTCCGCAAATGCTGTTACATTTTCAGCACCATATATATTTGTTTCAAAATATGCATAATCAGGATGACCAGGAGTTCTGTGAACCGCAGCAAAATTGAAGATTATATCATCTTTTGTCGGTTCAAATTCAAAATCAATAGGTTTGCGAACATCTAATCTGATATATTCTACGTTGGGTAATTTTTCAACTACGCCAGGGACGACGCCTTCTTCACCAGGCATTACGATATCAAGATCATATATCTTGTCGCCTTCGTTTAGGCATTCTCCATTTATCAGATTTATAAGGTGCGTGCCTATAAATCCTGATCCACCAAAAATTATGTAATTCATTTTTTCTCCTTAATTCCAATTGTAGCCTATCATTGTGCAAAGCACCATAAAACACGGCAGAATACTATGTTTTTTCAAACAGAAAACATTTTCCAACGCCTTTTACATCTGCCTACACCTATATAAGATAATTATACCACACGCCCCCACAAGTGTCAAGCAAATCCCTCGACAAATGCGCCGACAAGCCGAAAAAATAACACCAAAAAATTAAATTTTTCTGTTTATATTGTCAATTTCCCGCTGTAATATCTGCCAATTTCGCAGAAAATCATGCTGTGGAGCGAAAAAGCAGCATTTTCTGCACCATCAAAAAAGCCCGATGGATCACCTTCCATCGGGTAAAAAATCATTTTAAATTCGGGTGATTTGTGCTTTCAGAGCGGAAACTCAGTCTTCCGCCTGCTCTTCTGTCACCATTGTCTTTCGCTTGATGCCCAGGTAGCAGTGCTTGGGGTTGGCATCGCTGCTTTTGCGCTTGCGGCCGGACTTCAGCTGTAACTCTGCTCTGACAGCCTTCGTAAAGGCGCTGTAGTTCGGGAAGCAGTACGCATAGCTCTCATCCAGGGCATATTCCTTGTAATCGGCGTACATATCTTCGGTGAAAATGTAGTCATCGTCGTTCTCGGTGCGTACATAGCAGGCTGTAAAGAAGAAGTCCAGAGACTTGCTGGTGCTGCGGCTGACTGCCGTGGGCGGCACATAGCTGTCATAGCTTTCGCCCTCTTCGGAGTCACTGAATTCGTAGTGGTTGTCCTTGAGATTCTTGTACGCCAGAATCAGCTTTCTCACGATGGCTGCCTTCTCACGCTCCAACTTGTCCATCAGTACCTCAAAGGGCTCTGCATTGTCGGTCAGTCTGTATTTGAACGGGATCACAAGCTTGCGCATATCAAACGCCGCATCCGGCATCTTCGTGGTAATGTCATAGTTGGAGGCATTGATGATGTGCGCACGGCTTTGGAACGGGACACTGCCGTTTTCGCCCTTGAATTCCGCCGAGAGCATATCAGCGCCGGAGATGCCCTTGAGAAAGGCAGTCGCCTTGGTGTTCAGCGGTGCAGAGTCCATGTCCATGCAGCAACAAAGGGACTTTCCATAGACCATGCTGGGTGCAAACTGGCGGCCCAGGTCGTTTGGCTGCATGGTGACAGTTGCTGAGTTGTTGAACAGACGAATCAGAAAGCTCAGCAGAAAGGTCTTGCCGGAGTTTGTCACACCCAAAAAGCAGAACAGTTTCTTGACCATATCGTTGGTCAGGCAAACGCCCAGGACTTCGTTGATGCGCTTGTTCAGCGGCGCTTCGTGATTGGTGTAGGTGTTGATGACCTTTTCGTATTCCGGGCAGGCTTTGTCTTCCGTAAGCCAGTCCGCATGGATCATGCTGGTAAAGAACTTCTGCGGTGTAAAGTCTTCCAGCTCTAAGGTGTCCAGATTCAGGACACCGTTTTCAAAGACAACATACTTGCTGATATCCGGCGGATAATCCACTTTGACAGCGTTTTGCTGCACATGGTTCAGCAATCGCTTTACGGTCTTGTCGTGTACGGAAAAACGTTTCCAAAGGTAAGCAGCTGCCTCACACAGTTCACGGAGAATACATTGCAGTTCTTTTTTAGACGGACACGGTTCAAAGTATTTTCCGTTGAAGAAATAGAGCCATCTGTCATGGTAGACGATGAGATGGAGCTTTTGTGTCAGTATCAATGAGAGAAGATTGATGATATATTCTTCGACCTCCTTTTCGTCACCCTCCTGTTCCTCTATTACCTTTTCCAAATCTCTTACATATTTGTAAAAAATACGTAATGTTTCATCGCTGACGCTGTTGTTGCTGTCGTAGGCGTTGCGCTTCCATTCGGAAGGTGGGATTGCCTCATAGGGAATGCTCATTTTGTCCAGTTCTTCCATCTTCTTGTGGGTGTTGACTGTTTCGTTCATACTGATCAGATCCTTTCATTTTTTCAGAAGCGGCAAGCGATATGCTGCCGTCGCCTCTGTACAATCGGTATTATAGCATACTTTTGCAATGCCGTCTTACAAAACGCTCTTAATTTTTTGCAGGGGGGAAAATTGCAGCGTTTTTCGTCAAAGCAAGGCACATCGATAAAAGGGCGTTTGTGCAATTTCGGCTTGGCTTTCTTGAAATTGCGGTATGTTGTACCGTGGAGAATGCCGGGAATCGCCTTCTGTCTGTTCTGGTTGTAGAACGTTCCCTTGATATAGCATTCGCCCGTTTCCAGCAGGGTCAGTTCCTTGGGATCGACCTGGAGCAGCTTTGCCGCAGAGGCGGCGGTTCTGTCGTCCAGCGGGAAAAAGGCATGGATCGCTGCATTGTCCATGATCTCCCGGATCTGGGTGGACTTGGGCAGAAACTGAGTGGCAAAGTTCAGACTCATGCGGTTCTTGCGGCTCTCCGTCAGAATCTTGGCGATGGGACCTTTGGTGCTGAGATTTTGCGTTCTGATCTCGTCGATGAATATGCTGAGCTGTTTCTCGCCGTGTGCCTGCTGGTAGTAATACAGAGACATCAGCAGCATATCGATCAGCCCCGAACCGCCGGTGGAGCATACTGCCCTGGTGGAAATGATAATAATGTCCTTGCTCTCTTCGATCAGTTCACCCCAGTCTCTGTCGTTTGCCTTGAAGTTTACGAAAAAGGAGAGCGTATCCGCCAGCTGATCTGCCAGATCATATGGGATCTGTTCGCTTGTCAGCGTATCATGCAGAGATGCCATATCCACATTGCCTTTCTGGACCATATCGCTGATGGCAGCGTGAACGGCTGCCTGCTGTTTTCTGCCCAAATTGGGGTTGTGAGATTCCACAATGGACTCGATTTTTCGGATGGTATCTTCCGCATTGCCGGAGTCGCTCAGTTTGAGCAGGTCAACGGGGATTCCGTCCTCTTCGATGCGGTGGAAGGTGATATGCTCGTCGATATACGTCTGGACCTCCTTCTCTGCTGTTTCACCGCAGCCCACCGACAGCTTTTCCAGTATTTCCTCTTCTGTAAAGGATTCACTGGTATCAAAGACAATAACGGGACGGTGCAGCTTTTGCAGGCTCACCATCCGTTCGGTGAGACAGTGTGTTTTGCCGGAACCGCTTTTTCCCAGTGCAAAGAAGTGCATATTATCCTTGCGCTTTTCGTCAAAGACCTGGTAGGAAACACCGCCGATGCGGTTTTCCGTGAGTGGGATAAAATGCTCCGGTGCAGGCGCTGTGCTGTACCATTCTGCATAGCGGCTTTCCTCGATCATGAGTTCCACGTCAGAATCCAGAATCCGGTCGCTTTTCAGAGCAATCAGAGCAGGCCGCAGACTTCTGTTGTGGGAATATACCACCAGCGGATAGCGGTTTTTCTTGGTGGCATGGAGATATTCGCACGCTTTCAGGCATTTCAGAATGCGGCAGGTGTTGTCGGCAGTTCTCATAGACGGGATCAGCACATTTTCTAGCGCAGACTCTTCCAGGATCAGGAGCTTGTCCTTGACGATCAGCTGGTTTGTGCCTTCCTGGAAGTTCATTTCCTTGCTGTGCCGGAGGATATTGAGTTTGCCGCTGCGAATTGCGTCATTGAGCGCAGCAATAAACTGTTCTGACACCGCATCTTCTGAAGTGCCGGAAACTGTCTGAGAATCGGATAAAACGGAGCGAATCAACATCGTGATAGGCTGACTGTCGAACTCAAGAAAACAGCCTATCATACAAGAATAAACGGTATCCAGTAATGCACCAGCTGCAATCATTTCCTTGCTTTTGCCTTGGAAATAAGAGGTGTATAGATCTATTTGTTTATGGAACTCGTCTCGAAATACACCTGGAAGTACGGTATAGCTTTTACAAATACGGGATATGATGATGTTTACGAGATAATTCAAATCATCACACATCTTTGTCTCTTCCTCCTTTGTCATAGCAGGGGCAAAATTTTCCGGCAGTGTCAGACAGATCTTTTTCTCCGGAGGAAGCAGGTATTGTGCATGGGTGGAAAAAATCGCAAGATTATGGGGCTGACAATCCATGTTGTCATTTTCTGTGAGAATGTGCTGCAGCATTTCCGTTCTTTTCTTGTCATCGTCGATAATGTTGCGGTCGCTCAGGATAACAGTTTCATCCTTTGCGTGGAGCAGTTCTGTTTTCACCGCACTCTTGTTGGAACAGAGGGTCAGGGGCTTTGTGCCTCTGTTGAAGATCTGCATGAGGAGCGTCGCAAACCGTTCCGATGCGGCATCGGGCGCAGATATGGTCAGAATACGTTCCATGCTGTATTTTTCTTCCCGGAAAAAGGAACTAAGCAGACCGCAGAGGGAAAAAACGAAGAGCATCATCTTTTTGTCCGTGTCAAAGTACTTTTCGCAGATTCCCTTTATACCGAGAGGGCGGTCTTTTGTACTGGGAAGAACTTTTTTTGTGAAATAGGGTGAGCAGTGTTTCAGCAATTTCATGTCAAAGCATTTTCTGTTGCAGTCAAATCGAATAAAGGTGCTGTTTTCACTCTGTTCAATGAAAGAAAAGCCGGCATATTCCGGAAAATATTGCGTGCTTTTTTGGGGAAAACGGTTGATGCAGTGCGCAATATAATCGTTTGCCATTGCCTTGCTTTTGCACATCCATTGAAAAGATTCAAACAGAGGCAACAGGTTCTTGCTGGCTAATTTTTCACGAGGAACGACAGCAGAATGGATGCTGTCGTCCATACTGGAATATAAGACATACAAAAGTTCTTTTCGGTATCCGTCTTTGTCAATATAGCAATGGCAAACGCTGTGAATTCTTAGCTTGCCGATTCTTTTTATTTTTCTTTTTTCGTAATCTATGCAGCTCCCGACACCCGTTATTTGATCTTCGCCATATACTCTGAGAACCTCCTGAAATGGCATTGCCCCGCTTGGCACAGCATAATTTGCGGCTAATTGCATTTTATTTGCGGCGATCAATTGTTCTGCGGTTGACATTCCGTGCATTCCGTTCATATAGGTGACCTCCTAAAAACTTTTTATTGAAATACATTTTACCTGGCACACGGCACAGGCGGTTCTGCACTTCTAAAAAGCATTATAGCACATCGGAAAATTTCAGGCAGACAAAACGCTCTTATTTTTTTGCAGGCGCTCTGGGGGAGGGTGCGGAAAATATAAAACGGACAAAAAAACACCTGGCACATGGCACAGCGAAAAATCAAATCCCGTTTGTTTTTGTACTCCTTTTCTGAAATTGCCGCCGGAAATATTCCTGTTTGGGCGAAAATCAAACTTCTCCGATGCGTTTTTGGAAAAAGGGGAACAAAAATCCTACGGACTTTTTTTCGGAGGA
>DLQV01000157.1:9800-14179 GCA_002474415.1 Lachnospiraceae bacterium UBA7598 | reverse complement strand
TGTGCCGTGTGCCAGGTAAAAATTATGCGGGTGAGGAAATTGGGGCTGTGCCGTGTGCCACGTAAAAAAATTTTGGAAAAGGGATTTTTATAGCCCTGCCAGACAGCTGAAAAAAGAACAGATTTTTTCAATCCCTCTTTTCTTTCCCCGGGATATGTGGTATGATATAGATATCTTGTAAAACAAAAGGGGTTGTATCCGTATGACATCGATGGAAGAACTTTATCATACCATAGCAGACATATGGGATTATTATGATATGTATCGGCAGGAACACGCTGACCAATATGGCGAGGCAGAGGAAAGTCCAAGCACCATAGAACAGATCAAGCGGCATTTTTATTATGTCGAAAAGAACAAAGCCGGCGGGCTGATCCCAAGGATAAAAAATAAGATCAATCTGGATCTGGAACTCAAAGAAACAGACAGCCCGGAGGAAAAATCGGACAAGCTCTGGCTGCTGGAACAGATCTACGTTGCAGAAAAGATCGGCGTATACCGATATTCAGCGAAAAATGCCGAACTGCCGGAACGGGAGTTTTTGAGCCGATGCAAGGTTCTGGATATTATCGCAAACCCGAAAGGGATGTATATGTACGATAAATGCGGTGATTACAACAATGCCATTATGGATGCGTTTGACACAGTATACACCAATGTCCAAGCGTCTGTGAAAAATGCAGATGAAATTGAGAGGACGGTAGATGCGCTATACAGCGGTTGGTTTCATATCAATGCGTTTTTCTGTTTAGGTATTTGTACAGGCAGTGTTTTTGAGGATAAACTCTCAGAGATGAAAAAGCAAAGAGATGCTGTTGAAAAGATTGCATTCGATCCGAGTCGCATTCTTTCTACACCAAAGAATGGAAAAGGAGTAAATTCGGATACAGCAGAAACACAAGAGCCGCAAACATACTCCAATTTGAAAGAACGTTTCTTTATTATGCTGGTCACTGCGCAAAAAAGAGCAGAGATCAACGATATGCTCCTCGGCACATTTGACTATACAAAGGAAAAAGTGTTGGCTGACCGTGTGATGGATATAAGAGTTCTGAAGGAGTTTGGAAAGAACGAATTCTATAAAAAAGAGATCTCCTTTGAGGAGTTTACAGAGCTTTTGCGTTCGGGCAGCGACGAAGACAAACTGTGCTTGTGGCGAGGAATCACTTCAAAGTATGCCCCTGAGATTCCGGGAAAGGAATTCTTTCAGAGCCGGGGCGAATTTTCCAAGATCATAAAGTACATGAAAAACATAGAAGAGCCGATTACATCTTCTCAGAATGTAAAAAGAATGGTTATCCACTGGTGTTTATTATTCAAGATCGTTTATGATGGTTTGCAGTATGAGCAAAAACTGATCTCCTACAACTGGGAAGGGAAAAAGGTTTCAAAAACCATGTCGTCGATCTTCAAGAGCTATAACACGGACAGAAATGTAAAATCATTGTCTGACGATCCCCATTCCAGGCGAAAGGAAAGGGAAGACAGAAAAGAAATGCATTCTGCTGCGATCCTGTATCAGTTTACCTGGGACTGTATTGCGCAAATGCACAGTTCGCCAGAGATCACAGACTGCAAAAATGCCATCAAAAAGAAAATGCTGCTGGTGATGCAGGAAACTTTTTCCTGTAATCTTCAGACGCTGGACGATATCAGAAAAGCGAACTACACAATGCAGTTTGTTTTTTTGATGGATTGGTTTAGTGATGCGTTTTTGGATGTGTGCGAAAAGATGGTGCAGGAAAATTTTTGGAAGAACTTCAAAAATTCTGTAAATCAGGTGCTGCATCAGAAGAATCCGAGCTTAGAACCATATCGTTCTCCATTGATCGTAAACAGAAAATATGAGATTTTATACTGCAATGATTTAGTAAAAAGAAAATTATTAAGCATTGCAGCAGCACATTGTATCAATCCGAACGTGGTGCAGCAAATAGGAAAGAGGCTCGATGGCATCGGGCAAATAATTGCACCGCTTTACGATTGTATTACCGAAGAATCGGATTTGTCTAAAAGTGTGAAATATGAAAGAGAGATTGATTTTGAACCATTTCCATATATGACAGTGCCCACAAGGCTTTACCTCACCATAGACCACTTCAACAAAACCGTCACCATTGACGACTGCATCTTTGAAGAACCCTACGAGCAGGAGCTGCGGCAGTATCTGTGAGTTTTTGCCGGGGAGAAAATTTGAATCAATTGGGATTGACAGCTGCAGTGTAATAGATTATAATAAAATTATACATCGGACTGCAGTTATATTCCAACGATTTATCTGTAAATATCCGCAATTTAGTCATTGATACGGATTTCTCATACAAGGAGGCGATGCAAATGCAGAAAGAAACCAGGCGATTTGAGAGAACGGCGGCATCGGTGTGCAAGGAATATGCTATTCTGACGCTGGCAACACTGGTGATGTCCGCAGGAACCTATCTTTTCAAATTCCCAAACAACTTTTCCTTTGGCGGTGTTACCGGTCTGGCGGTGGTGCTGAGTGCTGTTTCACCGCTGTCTGCGGGGACGTATAATTTTATCATCAACATGGCACTGCTGGTGCTGGGATTTCTGTTTCTGGGGAAAGGCTTTGGCGTAAAGACGGTGTACATCAGCGTTCTGATGTCTGTGGCACTGTCTGCGGCGGAAAAGCTGTTCCCCATGTCCAAGCCGCTGACTGACCAGCCGGTTCTGGAACTGATTTTTGCCATTGCCATTCCAGGCATCAGCTCCGCAATCATGTTTAACATGGGTGCTTCCAGCGGCGGCACGGATATCGTCGCCATGATCCTGAAAAAGTATACCTCCATGAATATCGGGACCGCTTTGCTGGCGGTGGATCTGCTGATTGCTGTTTCAGCCTGCTTTGTGTTCGATATTACTACGGGTCTGTTTTCCCTGTGCGGCTTGTTCACGAAAACCATTGTCATTGATACCGCCATTGAAAACATCAACCTGTGCAAATATTTCACCATTGTCTGCAAAGACCCCACGCCGATCTGTGACTTTATCCATACAGAACTGGGACGAAGTGCGACGTTGTTTACTGCGGAGGGAACATACAGCGGACAGGAGGAATATATTGTACTGACCGTCATGAAACGAAGCCAGGCTGTGCAGCTGCGAAACTACATCAAAAAAGTACAGCCCCAGGCGTTTATGATGATTACCAACAGCAGCGAAATTATCGGAAAAGGATTCCGCAATACCATATAAAATGACCCCGCACAGAACTTGTTTTTTCGGTTTTGTGCGGGGTTGTTTTCTTTGGTGCCTTTGTTCCTCTATCTCAACCGCCTTCATCATGTCATAATTCGTGCTTTGTGTTTTTACAAAAAGGAGGAAGAGCAGGACTTTGCCTGCTCCTGCTATATGAAATCCTTACAATCGCTCTACATATTGTTTCCTGCAGAGCATTTTTACAACCATTATGATAATGTTTGTGTGGTTGTATTTTTTTACAAGCATGCCCTGCCTTTTTCAGTCCTTCCCCGCAAGTTTTCCCTCCACATACGCTGTTACCGACTTTCTCGGTATTTTCCAGACCTTTCCGATCCGAAACGCCTGAATCTCACCGCTGTTCAGGAGTGCGTACAATGTATTTTTTCCAACGCTGAGAAACTCCATGACCTCCTCAAACTTCATGATCTCATTTTCCATGTTACAGGACTCCTTTCTGCATTTTCTCGTATTTTTCTGCTTTTTTTATCTCTATGTTAGGTCGTTTGTAAAAGATTTCAAACCGCAGTGCCGTTATTTTTGCCTGTACAGCCCCGTGTTGGATTTTTCCGATTTATTCTGTTTCTTGAACACACAAGCGATCCATATATTTCGCCTGTTCCACCGGAAATCCGGCATAGACAAACACCCGGCAATCCTCCCGCAGCAGTCTCGCACGTCCCACCGCCTGTTCCAGCTGGGACGACAGCAGCCAGGTCTGCACCATCCGGAGCGTTTCGTCCTTGTAGGTGTTGAGGAAAAACGACTTGTTCTGATAGGTGATTCTCTGCGGATACATATGTACTTTTGCCAGGCTTGCCCCTGCACGCATCGCATACAGACCATACACCACCTCGTCCAGATTGGGCAGTCCCACAACAGACAGATCTTTTCCTTTCAGTGCGTTGATGCCCTCCACATTGCCAAAGTGGTAGTGCGTTTGGAATTCCTTTTCAATGTCCTTAAAGGTAATGACCACGGTATCTCTGCACAATTCCTGGAGCAGGCGCATTTTGTCATAGTTGCTCTGAAAAGCATATCGGCTGTAGCTGGAATCGGTGTGCTGAATAACTTGCCCCCTGTATTCCGCCTTCGGGCATTCGTGAAAGTCAATTGCCCGGTCAGGATAAACCTTTTGATACAGTTCATGGCAAACCGTT
>DLQV01000157.1:0-9760 GCA_002474415.1 Lachnospiraceae bacterium UBA7598 | reverse complement strand
TGCAGTCCGGCAGCGGTTCTTCGATTAGAAAAGTTACCCGTTCTCTGTCCGCATGGATGTACTCTGCACGCAGCAGACCGTATAAGTTCACCCCAAAATGGCGTATCTTCTGCAGCTGTTTGGCATCCAGTTCCACCGCAAACTCGTCCATATGATGATATCCCCGTTTCAGGCAGATTCCGTTCAGGCGGCTTTTTACAGAGTCCGGAAGATACCGACTGCCTGCCATCTTTTTTAGCGTCTGCATCGAAACGGACTCCGTGCGAAAAATCGTCCGGAAAATGTCCTCGTCCAGAATCACATCATGGCTCTGAAACACCTCCTTTGGCAGATGCAGCAGCTTGGCATGGGTGGTGATGATATGTCCCTGGAATCTGGCAGTGCTTTTGCAGTCCTTCAAAAACCGGGAGATTTTCTCATGATCCGGGTTATCTTTTCCCATATGCTGTAGCGTTTCCGCCAGAAACCGCAGAGCATATGCACCTGCTCCGATGTCGTAAAAATCCTGCATCTCCTCGATCACTTCCTCTGATATCCCGTATGTAGCAATATCCGGCGTGGCACAGATAGCTTCGATTCCATGTAAGTTCGCATCATAGAATATCTGCCGTTTCAGTTCGTGAGTCGGCGCAGCAATCACAACAGGGCGCACGCTGTCTTTCATGTAGTTGAGATAGGTGCTGGTCTTGCCCAATGCGGTCTGCCCTTTGATGAGGTAAAGCTTTTTTTCCGCAGATGCCATTGCCGTTTGAAAGGCGTTTTGCAGGTCTTGATAAGCCGTTTCCAAGTCCACATAGCGCTCCTTTTTCAAAATGCGCACTTCACGTCGGGTCGGTTTTGCCGTGGAGAGCATATTTTCAGAATGGCTGCATCGGTCACAATAATCGCAGTTCTCACAGGACGGCACAGGCAGATTGTCTTTGATGATCGCCGTCAGAATTTCCTTCCAGTTGATATTATGGTAGTGCTGCCTGGCGTTCTTTTCCGAGTGCATGATCTCCAGAAACTTTTGCTTTCCCTTTTCTGCACCGCACATGCCTCTTGCCAGAAAGTAGATGTCCTGGGTGTTTTCGATTCTGCCCTCGGTGAAATCCCAGTAGAGCGGACAGCGGTCGTAGAGATTTTCCCAGCTGAAATTGCGGTAGACCGCTCTTCGCTGCTTGTTCCGGACACCTTGTATGGCTTGTGTCTTGCCGTTGAGCTTCCATTTCGCCATGACCATTTTTGTCTCGTATCCATAGGTGCAGGCATCCAGAGGCGTGACGGAATAGGTGTTGTCTTTCAGCAGGTAGATGATGGGGAGCGTGTCTGCGACCTCTGTCTTTTCTTTTGCAAATTCTTTTCGCAGCACTTCCTTGTAGTGCTTGGCATCGGTCAAGCCCCTCACATAGCTTAAAAAGGCAAATAAAACATTGTAGATGCTGATCTGAAAGCGTGGTTCAAATTTGGTGGGATAGGCATAGGTTCGGTCTGCATACTGCGTTTGAAAAATCGCACAGAGCAAGTCACCAAAAAATCGTGCAGTTCGTTTGTCGGCAAGCTCCTCCCGGAAAAAGAACAGCATATCGCCGTGTTGTTCCTGGTATAGGATTCCGTAGTGATAGGCAAGGTTCAGCATATGGTCTCCGTGAGGATTTGTTTGAAAATGTTTGAGTGCAATGACGTATTTCACATTATCTTCTCCCTTCGTGCATTATCTTTTACCAGATAGTTCTGTCTGTTTTGTTTTGAAAATCGGCGGTGCTGAAAATTCCGTCCATGCGTGCCGTCGTCGCTGTGCTCCGTCACGCACAGACCAAAACGCCAGAAAGAACGGGATTTTTGCACACTTCCCTTATATAAATAAGGGAGTTGTACATTTTTCCCGTCTGGTTGTTCTTCTGTGGTGTTTGTCGACCGGGGAGACAAAAACACCATGGAAGAAACGGTCAGCAGTGCCGGATGATTTTCAACTTTCAAGCAAACATATGGATAATAGCAGTATACATAATTTCTATAGGGTATGCTGTCAATGGTTTTTGCGGATATTTCAAAGAAAATCCGCCACACGATCGGTTTTCTTTCACACAAAAACATACCATACACTTTCGCATCAACATACTACCAAAACCGAATGATCACTACCTAAAAAGACGATGTATTATAAAGAAGAAGCAAGCTGAATCTGAGAGAGGAGACTTCCATTAAGTGAGGGCTTAGGTTCAGCAGAAGGGCAAAGGAACGCTGCAATTGCCTTTGTCCTTCCGCTCCTCGTGTCAGCCCTCATACCCTCTGCGACACCCTGTACAACAGCGTACAGGGGAATTTTTTTGTCCGAAACATACCACAGTTCGTAAACTGAAACATTGCAAAATCTCTGTAATCCACTGAAAAAGTCAACGGATACAATTGTATATCATTACAGTGAATCTGTGCCAGGTACTGATGATACGATCATGTCGACTGCATAGAAAAACCGCCTTCGGGCGGAACATAGGAACATAACAAATTAGCGAAAGGAGGTATCTGAATGTTCCAGAACAAGCGCTTTTTGACCAGAGGCGTACAGGCAGAAATTCCGATGGAGCTGCAACTGTTTCTGTGGCACTGCATCGACCAGTTACCAGAGGAACGAGATTATTTCCAGATATTCAAGCTTGATGTATCCAACGGAAAACAGCACATCCACCACTTTTCCGAACAACCAGAGTACAGTAAGGAATTTCAAATTTCTACAGAGAAACCCATTACTGCAAAGGTCTATGTCATTGACGACACCGACCACTCGACCATGCTCTTAGCAGAAGAATATTGACCCAAACACAAAGCCCTACCGAAGAACATCGGTAGGGCAATTTTCATTTTATGGAGGAAAAACAAATGAGCGAAGAAGTAAAAACAACCGAAGAAACCTTGTATTGCGAGTGCTGCGGATGCCTTATTGATGATGACGACTATACGGAATGGAATGGTCAGATCATTTGTTCCGACTGCCTGGAAAACCACACCACCACCTGTGAATGCTGTGGGGAACGCATCTGGGATGAGGATGTCTATGGTGATAACGACATCACGCTGTGCAGCCATTGTTACCATCACAACTACACCAGATGCAGCTGTTGTGATGCTCTTTTGCACGAGGATGATGCTTACTATCTGGACGGTGAGACATACTGCCGTGACTGCTACGAGGACGAGCGAGAAGAGAGCAGCCTGATTCACGAGTACGGCTACAAGCCGAATCCCATTTTCTACGGCGAGGGCAACCGCTATTTCGGCATTGAACTGGAAATTGACGGAGCAGGCAGAGATGATGACTTTGCAGAAGAACTACTGGACATTGCAAATGCTCAAGCTGACTTGCTTTACATCAAAACAGATGGATCATTAGAAGATGGCATGGAGCTGGTTTCACACCCCTGTACCATGGACTACCACATCAACAGTTTTCCATGGGAAGATATCATGCACCGTGCAGTCCATCAAGGCTACCGCTCGCACCAGACTTCAACCTGCGGTCTGCATCTTCATGTGAACCGAAACGCTTTTTCCGATAGTCAGGAAGAACAGGACGAGGTGATCTCCAGAATCCTGTATTTCGTGGAGCATCACTGGAATGAGCTTTTGAAGTTCAGCCGCCGTTCGGAATACACCATGAACCGCTGGGCGGCGAGATATGGCTATGAACATACCCCAAAGGCTATCATGGACAAGGCGAAAAAGGGTGGAAATGGTCGTTATGCTGCTGTGAATCTCTGCAATTATCACACCGTGGAATTCAGACTTTTCAGAGGAACACTCAAGTACAACACGTTCATTGCAACCATTCAGCTGGTCAATCGAATCTGTGATGCCGCCATGTACAACACCGATGACAGCATTGCAAAGTTATCGTGGTCTGACTTTGTGGCTGACATCACAGAACCAGAGTTGATTCAATATCTGAAAGAGCGTCAGCTGTACATTAACGAAGAAGTTCAAACAGAGGAGGAGATGTAAGATGTGTGCATTATTTGGTTGGCTGGACTACAAGGGTATTGTGTCGGACAAGTTGCTGAAAAAGCTGACACAGGCTCTGGCAAACGCCGCAGAAGAAAGAGGGACAGATGCGTCTGGCATCGCCTATGTGAAAGGCGGTAAGGTCACTATCTACAAAAGACCAAAGCCAGCTCATAAACTGCGGTTCAATGCCCCCAATGGCACAAAAGCCATTATGGGACACACAAGAATGACCACACAAGGAAACGAGAAGTTCAACTACAACAATCATCCTTTTTACGGTCATGCCGATGTGAACTTTGCCTTTGCTCACAATGGTGTGCTGTATAACGACAAGGAACTCAGAACAGAAAAGCATCTGCCGCAAACGCAGATCGAGACGGATTCATATGTTGCAGTACAGCTGATTGAACAGCAGAGCAAATTGAACTTCGACTCGCTCAAAAACATGGCGGAGTTGGTTCAAGGCAGCTTTTGTTTTACCGCCTTGGACGAAAACAACACGCTCTACCTCGTCAAAGGGTCAAATCCCATGTGTCTGCTCCACTTTGCACAGCTGGGTCTTTACATCTATGCCTCAACGGAAAGCATTCTGAAAAAGGCGTTGCAGAAGACTGGTTTCCACAAGTATTCATTTGAAGTGCTGCACGTGGAAGAGGGCACAATCTTGAAGATTGACCGCTATGGTTTTCTGACCTGCTCTACCTTTGAGGTTCAGGAAAACTTTCGGTTCGGCAAATGGGCTGACTGGTATGACGAGTTGGAAGAGGAGTACTACACGCAACAAGAAGAATTACTGCTGGAAATGTGCAATTGCTACGGCGTGACAGAAGAGGATGTTCTCCTGCTGTTGGACTACGGCTACTCTGCCGATGAGATCGAAGAAATGCTGTGCGACAGCAACTTGCTTTTGGAAACGCTTTGTGCGGTTCGGTGCGAAGAGGAGTTTTGCTGCGAATAGGACAAAATCACACACCACTGACAAAAAGAAATCGCTTTCCCAAGAGGAAAATGGTTTCTTTTTTCGGAAACAAAATTTGAAAAATACAACCGCCCAAACAGTTGGATAAAAAAGAAAGGCGGTGTGACACATGAAAAACAGCGAGTTATAGCGGCATTTTCCGAATTTGCAGACGTAAAGCAATATCCCAAATTCCAACGAGGAGGAAATTACAATGGCTATGAAAAACAAGCAAAAACACATTCCGCTCCAGAAAACCATCTGGTGCAAGATTCGCTACTGGCAGCTGCTCCACGACTGGACAGACGACGAGCTGGCGATGTATCTGAACTGTTCCACAAGAACACTCCAGAACTACGATCATGATGCGAGAGGGCTTACGCTGAAAATGGTGGATACATTCCTCTGCATCAACGATCTGACACTGGACGATTTATTGGCGGCGTAACACACAGAGCAGGCTACGTTTCAACTAGTCTGCGCATTTGAAAAGGAGTTTATGAAAATGAAAAAGACAAAACTGGTCATTCAGCAGGCAGAAAACGGCACATATTTTACCCAGGTGTCCAAGGGCGTGCGTCCGGACGGCAAGCGAAACCGCAGAATGTTTACCGGCAGCACAGAGGACGAAGTGTATTTCAAGGCAACCAAGTGGCTCAAGGGCATCGAGGAAGAGGAACGAAATCCTTACACTGTGAGAGAAGCCATGCTGCAGTTTATTGACAGCAGAAGCAGAGTGCTGGAACCCACCACCCTGTGCTGTTATCGGGAAATGCTCCGCAACAAGCTGCAGTACATCATGGACATCAAAATCGAAGATCTGACTGCCCGTGACATTCAAATCGCCATCAATGTGGACGCTCAGCGTCTCGGCTATAAGTCCATCAAGAACGCAGTCGGATTCCTGCGTGCGGTGCTGAATGCCAATGACATCACCATCAAAATGGGCAGCATTCGCCTGCCGAAAAAGGAGGTGCGGGAACGAAGACTCCCGTCCGCAGATGTGATCTATGCCATTGTCAAGGGAACGAGCAGCGAACTGCCGGTATTGCTTGCCATGTGGCTGTCACTGCGCATCGGAGAAGTGGCAGGCCTGCAGTTCTGTGACATTGACCCGGTGCAGATGCGGCTCTATGTGCGCCGGGAGATCGTCAAGGTAGACAGCGGCTGGGCAGAGATCGACCACTGCAAAACGGTCAAAAGTATGCGCTATGTCAATCTGCCGGCGTACATTTATTCGCTGATACAGCAAGTGCCGCATCAGTCGGGAACCGATCATATTGTTCCGTTTACGCCAAACACCATCCGAAAGCGGTTCAAGAAACTGCTGGAGGCGCACGGTCTGGAAGAGATCCGTTTTCACGATCTGCGGCATATTTTCGCCAGCACCACGGCAATGCTGAACATTCCAGAGAAATATGCCATGGAGATGGGCGGCTGGAGTACACCGGATGTGTATAAGAACGTGTACCAGGAGACCTTCGACAGCGAGCGCAACAAGGCGGACAGCGTGATCGATGGCTACTTTAATGAGATTATTCAGAATCACTGAGGATTTGCGAGGCTTTTGGATAGAAGGAGAAGTCTGCCTGTTGGGGGCAGGCTTTTTCTTTTTTGTTATGAGGGCAAGTACTTTCTGGAATTGTATTCTTGCCATCAAGTTTGATTGGAAGAGGATATATAGGAACGTCTGCCGAGAAAAATCACGCATATGAAATCCTCCTCATAGGGTGCAAATCTTTATTAGATTATACCCAAATGCACCCTAAATTGCGATTGCTAGCAAAAATTCGAGCCAGAGCTGCTTGACAATGGATAATGATCACAGCAGGCGAATGGCTGCGTTTCACTATATCGCAAAAAAGAGCGGACAATCATCAATTGCCCGCTCTTTGTCTCATACAAATTCGATTTTCAGAGTCTTTCCAAGTGCAGCTGCAAGCCGTTGTAGCGTTTTGATTGAAGGATTGGCGTTTCCATTTTCCAGTTTGCTGATATCTCCTTGTGCGATACCGGATTTTTGCGATAATTCTTTTTGTGTGATTCCAGCAGACTTTCGTGCGTCAATAATCGCTTGAATAATTGCAAATTCCGGTTCCAATTGTTCATATGCTTCCTTGAATGCTGGATCTTTCATCTGTTGGGTGAGATAATCGTTGAAGTTTGTCATGGCAGATCACGCTCCTTTCTGCTCAGATACTCTGCTCTATATTATTTCGCACGTTCCAATTCTTCTTTTGGCGTTTTTTTGATAAAGCCATTTGTCAGCACTACTTTTTTGCCGACAATAAAAATCTGAGCCACTGCGTAAGTATTTATGTCACGAAAATTGCTTGACAATGAGTATGATCGCAGTAGGCGATTTATATTAATTCTGGAATTGACAATATATTTTTAGGGCATTGATACATGAGATTGCTCCTAGATAAAAAAGTCCCACCGGGTTGCGCATTCTTACAATAGAGCAAGACTAAGCGTGGTGGGTTCTGTTATTATTAATATACCATTTTTCGTGCACAAAAATCAACGTCAAATTGCACAATCTTTCCCTTTTGTATTTGTTCGATTTGTGCAATTTCTTTTTGCTGAAACATAGGTTCAGGAAACGCAGATTATTTATGATTCTTACAGTGCAAAATGAAAGTAAACGGACAAAAGCAACTGCTTGGTACAGATCACTTTATTGCATGACTTGTTTTTTAAGCGGGCTTTCAATTTGCATCAACAATCGCCACGTCCTCACCCAACCGAATCACGATCACATTCTCATATATGGCTTTCGAAGTTTGCTCCTGCCAACTTTTTCGCATTTATTATTGTAATTTTGATTTCTATGTAGTATAATGTAAGTAAAATAACAACAGGGAGAAGAAAAATATGAATATCATAGAATCCATCAAGAAAAATATATTCATTGATTACGGAACGCTTGATGGGGAGAGCAAGGCATATGTTTGTGATACATTTGCAGATGAGTGTATTTCAAGAATCAATTGGATCTCTGCTGTTGCGTTCTGGGGCGAGATCGTTATCATGCTGTTTGATATTTTCGGAGGCTTTTTCAAAAATCCCATAAATCTTTTGAATTTGGTATCCGAAGTACTGATTATTTCTTCTTCCTTCATTGTCAATGCCATGTGCGGCAGAGTGGTGAAAAATAAGAATGCAACTCGAAAAGACAAGAAAAAGATCATCTTTTTCTATAAGTCTGTGCTATATATCGCTGTAGGAATCTTTATCTTTTCGGATATTTATGTCAGACATACGCCAATCGGTTCTTATATTGTGTTTCTATTTATTTTTCAAACAGTTCCGTTTTATCGGACGGCAGCAAATATCGGGGTGTATTTGCTCTATGCGGTCATGGCGGGAATTCTCTTTACACTATTTGTCCCCGGTGTAAATGCGGCACTTTTGTTTGGTACTGTATTTGTGTTTATCTCATTTGCCATTTCCGCAGAGTGCATCCGACTGTTCTTTATTAAGAAGATCATTAATGACAGGAAAAATCAACTATTATCAAAACGCTTTGCGAACCTTGCATCACAGAGTATCCTGGCACTCTCGAATGCCGTAGAGGCGAAAGACCTCTATACCAAAGGGCATTCACAAAGAGTTGCAAACTACTCACAGATGCTTGCGGAGCGGATGGGGTATGATAAGGAAAAACAAAGTGAGATCTATTACATTGGACTGCTTCATGATATTGGTAAAATCGGTGTCAGAGATGCCGTTATTAATAAGGCTGGTAAGCTGACAGAAGAGGAGTATGCAGAAATCAAGCGACATCCTGAGATGGGATTCGATATTTTGAAAAACATCAAAGAACTTCCGGATGTTAGTCTTGGTGCAAAGTATCATCATGAAAAATATGATGGTACAGGCTATCCGGATGGACTGGCTGGGAAAAACATTCCCAAAATTGCAAGGATCATTGCTGTGGCAGACGCTTATGATGCAATGACCTCAAAACGCAGTTACAGAGACACTTTGCCGCAGGCAGTTGTCAGAGAGGAAATTGAAAAAAATCTCGGAAAACAATTTGATCCCGAAGTCGGTAAGATTATGCTTGATTTGATAGACGAGGATACAGTAAAAGAGGATACAAAATTATGCACAATATAAAAGAACTGTTTTTTTATGGCGGAATTGATGCTGAAAGTTATGCAACGATACGTGGCTTTGTGGAAGAAGAGAACAAAAAAAGTCTGAGAATGTACGTTGCGCTTTGCTCATTTTTGTTTTTGGTCTTGTTCGTCGGAAGTTTTTTTAGCAGCTTTTCCTATATCAATCGGGCGATATATTTGTTTATGTTTATCATAACAACTGTGATCCATCTGATTCTTATGAAAACCAAGGTAAATAAAATAACGCCTTTGGAAGACATTTTTATTTTTGTAATGTATGGATTCGGAATTTTTCTATCTGCTAACAATCCCAGCAAACCGACAATCAGCTATATCGTACTTTTGGTTTTAGTGCCGCTGGTGTTTACTGATGTTCCTTTTCGGATCATCAGCGGAATGCTATTTTCCATTCTTGCATATACAGTTGTGGCAGTATTTGCACTGCCCAAGGATATGCTGATGTTCAATTTTTATAATATCATAGCTTACAGTTTTCTGAGTGCTATCATCAGTACATATCTTTCCAAGGTGAAAATGGAAAGAATGCTGCTGCTGTATCGCAATAAGCAGTTGATTGAATATGACCAGATGACAGGACTTTTTAACAGAGCAAGCTATGATAAGGCTGTCAATCATATCAAAAACACGGAGAAAGCGTATCTTAAGATCGTAAGCATGGACATCAATGGCTTAA
>DLQV01000145.1 GCA_002474415.1 Lachnospiraceae bacterium UBA7598 | reverse complement strand
GTCATCTTTAACATAATGTCTTTTACAAGACTTGCATTATCTGTTCCCTGTGCTGCACAGATCCATGTACCGCCCCAGAAGAATCCCTGCGGTCCCTGGGCTGCGCCCCATCCACCGTTGTAACCGATAGATCCTTCGGTATCAGCTGCCATAGAGAAGTTTACAAGCCATGCCGGTCCAAAGTAGCAGAATACTTTTCCGTCCGGATAAAATCCCTTTGACCAGTCATCGGACCACATATCAAAGGTTCCTGCTTCTTTTGCATCTACAAGTTTCTTGGAATCATCCACCCATTTCATGATGTTGTCATCTACCTGTACTTTTCCGTCTTCTACCCACTTGCTTGATGCATTGTTCGAGTATACGCGGTATGTATCATTTACAGATGAAATCATCTTGTAACCTTTTGCTTTCATTTTTTCAGCGGTATCATTGAAGGTATCCCAGTCGCATACATAATTCTGTACTTCATCCGGATCATCGGTTCCCAGTACATCCTTTGCAGCCTCTCTGTTATAGAAAAGAACACCCGGACAGCCCTGCCATGAAACTCCTTTTAACACTCCCTTGGAATCGGTTACGATATCCTTTGTGTACTGGTACTGCTTGGAAAGATCCGCATCGGTAATTCCGAGATCTTTTACCGGTGCTGTGTAATCCGTATCTACATACTTTAATGCATTGTCTGCTTCTACCAGGAAAATATCAATTTTGTCATCTGCCGGAGCATCCTGCTGATTTAACAATGCTGCATCCAGATTGTTCTGATATGCATTGTCATCACTCGGTGTGATGTTCCATACAACATCTACATCTCCGATTTTTCCGTGTGTTGCATCCACTTCCTTGTAATCCGGATAGTGTGCGGTAATACGGCTCTTGAACTCCTCGTTCCAGCAGTAAATATTTAATACCTTTCCATCATCTTTCAGATTTGATGAAGCACTTTCTGTTGCATTTGATGCATCCCCCTTGGAAGTATCTGTCGGTGTGCTGGAATCGTTCCTGCTTCCACAACCTGCAAGCATTCCTGCTACCATAGCTGCACATAATAATGCGCTGACTGCTTTCTTTTTCATAGTAAATTTCCTCCTTTTCTTTTCTGCCTTAAGCATGGTTTTATTATAAGGTTTTCCAATGGGTTCTGATACAAAAATGCTTGCAAATATATCAGATTCATGACATAATCTACAGATATACACAGGAGGTCTTGTCATGCTGGAAAATCAGTGGAGTAAAAAAGAAATCGAAAACAGCGAATACGAAATCCATCACCGTGCGCTTTCCGAGGAATATTCCTTTTTTGAAGCGGTAAAAGACGGAAACATCGAAGCAGTCAGTAAAAATTTAAAGGAAGAAGCGTTTACCAATCCCGAAGGCATGGGGATTCTTTCCAAAAATCCTCTGACAAACTTAAAATATCATTTTGTTGTTACCGTTGCACTGGTCACACGGTATTGCATTGACGGCGGCATGGAAACGGAGCAGGCCTACCGTCTGAGCGACTTTTACATTATTCATATGGATGCCTGCAGCACCATTCAGGAAATATCAGATCTTCATCACGAGATGGCTCTTGACTTCACCGGAAAAATGCGACTTCTGCAGAAAAATGCCGCATTATCCAAACCGGTTGCACAGTGCATTGACTATATCTATGCCCATATCAGTGCAAGGATCACCGTGGAAGATCTTGCGGCCTGCACCAACTTGTCAACCAGTTATCTGTCCCGGTTATTTAAGCAGAACCTCGGTGTGTCGATCAGCGATTATATCCGCGAAAAAAAAATCGAAAAAGCACAGAATCTTCTGCGCTTTTCCGATTTTACTTACATTCAGATTGCGAACTATTTATCCTTTTCTTCCCAGAGTCATTTTATCCAGACATTCCAGCACTATGTCGGTATGACCCCAAAGCAATACCGCAGTTCCAAGTACAAAAGCACATGGTAAAATTCTGCTATCCCAGAACGATCCGAAGCGTATGGTTTTCTTTTCCTTCAAGTACGGCAAACGGAATGCATATGCCTGTATTTGCTTCTCCGGCATACCGCTGTCCATCCAGCCATACTTCTGTGATCCGGTATTCCCCATATTCTTTTTTCTGTGGATTCTGGTAAACCACTGCGTACGTCTGTCCGCGGAATGGAAACTGCGCGGAATAATTGCCGCTTTCGTCAAACTGCCGCAACAGAATTTTGGGTTCCAGTACCAGATCCCCCCATTCTCCGCGGAATCCGAAAACCTGTGTCACCATCGTCATCATATACCAGCTGGCTGCCCCGGTCAGATACGGATATTTTCCTTTTCCGTCCGCATCAAAATATTCCGGAATTCCCGGATACATCAGACTCACCGGTGTGTTCATCGCCTGTTCGAGCAGGGTGTACAATGCCTTGTATCCTTCCTTTACAAAGCCTCTCTGATACAATGCGTTTGCATACATAACCGTCATATGGGAAAAAACCGCACCATTTTCTTTTTCGCCATAAGCAAATCCAAACATTCGTCCCAGATCAAATTTTTCTTCCTTAAAATCCGTGTTCAGCCGGTAGCCTCCCACTTCTTTTTTATACAGATACTTATCTGCACTTTTTGTAATTGCAGCGGTCTGTGCATCATCTGCGACATTTCCCATAACAGAAAATACCTGACCGGTCAGCATCATGCGGACATGATCATCCCTTATGCCCTCCACCGGTCTGCCGTGATTATCATAATAACCATTAAACCAGCCATTTCCGTTTTCATCCGTTACCCATTCCTGCGTACGGATCAATCCGGTATACCAGTCAGCGCGCTCCCGCAAATTCTGCACCAGCGTATGGATATCCACAGAAATCTGTTCTCCGGAAATATTATGCACACACTGGCTCACATAATTGTTTAAAACAGCATTCCGTTTTTCTGCCGAATCATACGATGTGCGGTCCTGTCTGATCAGAATTTCCATCTCTTTTGCCAGTGTAATCGCTTTCTTTCCGCTTGCCGCTTCGTATTTTTCAAGGGTATCTGCCAGATCACGGAGATTTCCGATATACGCACAGGTAAAAGCCACGCTTTCTCCTTTTTCTGCTGCCATATCCAGTGCGTCATTCCAGTCAGCACCGCGAAGACGCATCATTCCATGTTCTCCCGCCTCGTAGAAAGCGCACAGATTCTGCAAAAGCAGATGTTCTAAAACCGTGCCCTCATAAACATTACCATTCACATCTTTCTGACGCATCCCATATGCCGGTGTCCACTCTGCATCCCCGGCAGTTCCGCGTTTTGCCTGCGGGTCCTTAAAATACGCCACTTTCTGCGTCAGGATATCCAGATCACCGGTCTGGTTCAGATACAGCTTCGTGGTAACAAACGGCCAGTATGCATGATCCATCCAGACTCTTGTAATATTGTTGCGGTCTGCGACAAATTCTCCGGGTTTATCTCCGATAATTGTCGCATTAGTTCCGTCAAAACGGACACCTGCAAAGCTGTTTAAAATCATGGAGCGCACTTCCTTCGGGTCGAGAATCAGAAGGGAGAGACAATCCTGCCACAGATCACGCCAGCCCCTGCCGCCTCTGCCGTAATCATGGTACGGCAAAAACGAACATCCATAGATTCTGCGAAGAATCGGCTGGAAACAAATCCATTTCAGATAACTGTCTTCTTTCGGGTTTCCGGTTTCAAAGGAAATATTGACCAGCCCATTCCAGTAATTTTTTGCCTGTTCAAAGGCAGCATCTGCCAGTCCGGTCGTGCGAAACATTTCTGCTGCCTGTTCTGCCAGCTTCGGATCCTCGGTCATGCCGCCAAGCAGAATATAATCGACATGTGCTCCTGCTGCAAGGGTAATCTCCGGAAATGCCATCGCCCCCATTGCTTCTTTTCCATCCACGGTACAGCCGGCCGGACAGCCTTTTTCTTTATTTTTAAGCGCGTCCGGTGCCAAAAATGTTCCGGTTTCTCCGATAAAGGATTCTACCGTTGGAAAGAACGATTCCGGTTTTGTTCCATCCCCCTGACTGCCCATCTCAAAATAAATCATATGGTTTTTCTGATGTCCGCGTTCATCAAATGACAGCACCGGTTTACAGATCACGCCGCGTTCGGTGGTACGGATCCGATGAAGCAGGGAGGTTACATGGCGGTGGTCACGCAGATTATCCGCGCTTCTGCCGTAAATCGGGATAGCGGAAGTCACGCGCACACACATATCTGCATCCGACTTATTCGTAATTCGCACCTGCATCAGTTCTGCCGGTACTCCAAGCGGAGCAAAGAGCCGCACGGCTGCCTCGATTTTCTGTTCTTTCAATTCCCGCTTTGTCTCCTGCCACATAAATCCGGCATCGAATGTCACTTCATCCTCTTTTCCAAGGAAATGTGCATATTCTGCCTGCGCCGAAACTCCGGTCAGTGACACATGTTCCTTCCGGTTAATTGTACACCAGACATTGCGGGTACTTCTGTTATTGTGCAGATTTTCGATGCTCACCGGTTCCAGCAGAAAATGGTTCTGATCCAGCTTACAATCGCCGCCGAAGTTCTGCGTCACGCTGCTTTTGATCCCCTCTTCATTTGCCACCGGAAAATTGAGCTGTGGTTTTTCAACCATATGACGGATTTGAAATTCTCCGTTTTTTCCTGTAAACTGCATATCGTTTTTCATAACTTCTCCCTTCTATGCCATCACAAGGCGTACCTTAGTCTGATCGGTCATTTTTTCTACCGGAATATAGTTATCTTCCATCTTTTCCTCATTTACATATAAAGCTTTGCATCCACTCTGCACATGCTTTGGATTCTCTACCGTAATGTGCAGATGTTTTCCCCGGAAATCCTTCTCGATGGTAAACTGATCCCAGTCTGCCGGAATGGATGGTGCAATACGAAGTCCTCCAAAATCCGGACGCATGCCAAGGATTCCTTCCACACATCCTACCATCACGGTAGAAGCTGTTCCGGTCAGCCAGTGCACATGAGAACGTCCAAAATGCGGACTGGCTTTTCCTTCCGTAAACTGTCCATAACAGTATGGTTCCAGTTTCCGGATCTCAGCACGATCGTTCTGTGCAGATGGTGCATTTTCCATAAAATAGGTAAATGCCTGGTCCCCATGTCCCAGCAATGCTTCTGCCAGAATTAGCCATCCCTGCGACTGGGAGA